>CAYMXM010000033.1:0-18983 GCA_964394065.1 uncultured Pirellula sp.
TGGTTGCCAGCGCTATCCCTCGCTTACGCCACGGGTTGTGATTTTCGGGCCTCGCCTACGCGTCGACCAAACTACCCAAACACTTTATATTCGCGCCGATGCCCCAGGCCACCCCCGGTCCCTCTCCCCGAAGCAGGCGAGGGTAGAATTGCTATAACCTTTAAAACTTGGTTCGCGCCCCGATTCGACTCTTGCACTCAGCGCAACAGCACTCATGCCACCCATCACGTTTACCGTTTCTGAAGCCGATGCTATAGCCTTTTCGGAACAGTTTTACCGAGACTCTCCCACGCATCAAAAAGCACGCACTCGAGAGCGATGGATCGGGCCATTGGTTTTCCTGCCGGTTACTTTGCTGCTGATGTTGCTATTTGGATCAGTTGTGCTTGCGCTCCCAATTGCAGCAATTTATTTGATCGGAGTTGTGGCGTGGTTCCTGATCACTCCAAAGTTGTTTGACGCTAGGGTTAGACGATACGCCAAGCTGCAGATGAAAGAATCTTCCTATAAAAAGCTATTTGGGAAAGGCATAGTGCGGTTCGGTGAAACCGGTATCGAAGACGAGGGACCGACAGGTCATGCCAACTACGCCTGGAATGCCGTCGATCGGGCAGTGTTAACCGAGGACTATCTCTTCGTCTTTCTAACAGGGCCGATGGGGTATGCGATCAAGGTCGAAGAGATTGGTCCAGAAATGGCGAGAACTGCTTACGACGAAATTCAGAAGCGGATTTCTAAGTGCCCTTAATCCCTTCGAAAATCTCCGACAACGTTTCGATCCATCCTTCAATTCGATGATTCTCCATAACAAATCGATGGGCCGGAGCGATTCGGTTGGTCCAAGGTTCTGGAGTTGTAAATCGGTCATGGATCGCTTCCGCTAAGGCAACGGAATCGGCGACCGGGACGAGTCCTCCCAGTCCAGTGCGACGAAAAAGTTCTCCCGCCCCCCCCTCCGTATTCGTCGCGACAACAGGGACTCGACAAACCATCGCTTCCAAGACAGCGTTGGGAAGACCTTCATAGAGGGAAGGCAGAATAAACAAATCGGACTGAGCTAACAAAGAAAACGGGTTCGCTTGATGGCCATGAAAAAGAACCTGATCGTGCAATCCCAAGGATGCGACGAGGCTTTCCAGTTCTTTCCTTAAAACACCATCACCGAGCAAATGAAGAAGGACTGGAGGTGTTTGAGCCCACGATCCATCTGCACCACTTCGTCGACGTTCATACTCGGCGATTGCCTGAATCAGGTAGCGGTGCCCCTTCTCATCGCTGAGTCTTCCCACCGAAACGAGATGCTTTACCGAGCGATCTAAAGGAGAGTTATCCCAGGAAAGTTGGTTCAGCTGTTCGATTCGATCGATATCGATCGGGCTCGGGACCAGACGAATGGACTCTTGAGGTATACCATAGAACAGCGCCGCATCGGAGACGGTTCCTTGACTGACTGACAGCAGGGCGTTTGCGTTTATGTAGGATTGACGGAGTAGCTCTTTCTTGCGACGCATCCAACGCTTTTCATTCCGAACGAGATCCTGCGAGGGTGGAGAAACGATGGTCGAGACCCGAGCGATCGAGGTTCCCGCCGTGGCTGGGCCCGTGATCAAAGCCATGTGATAAAGTCGATCGTAAACAACTTCGATTCGATGCGTGTGAAGCGTTTCTTTCAAGTGCTCCACTTGGTTCCTGTGAATTCTCCCCGGCCAATTCAGCTTCGGAAATGTTCGTTCTCCCCAATAGGAAACCCATGTCACATCGGATGGGATCTCAGGGAACAAACTACCTGTCGGGTAAAGTAAGTAGAGAAAGACCTCGAAACGATCTCGATCGAGATGTTGTAACAAATAGAGAAGCTGCTTTTCACTCCCTCCCCCATCCATCGAAGAGGAGCAGAGCATCAATCGTGTTTTGGATCGATTCACCGTTGCCTATCCGTTAAACTGAAGCATGCATACGACCATTCCGAACTACTTATGACCACCCGGCAATGCAGAACCAATTAAACGGACCGAGCAAACCGACCAACCGCAAGGAGAGAAGCTGTTGGATAGGCATCCTACTATGGCTGTGTTGGGGCTACCTCATTGTAATTCATTCTTCGTCGGTCGTGGCAGAGACCACGACGAACTCCGTAACAAGAAATGGAAATACTACCTATTTAGCGGTCCCTTCCGCAGAACCATTTCACCGATGGCTCCTTGAGCAACCTGCTGCGCAAGATCCACAAAGTCCCGGATTCGAAATTCTTCAGTCTCTCTCGGCCTCGCTTCGCCTCCCACAAGACGGAAGGAGTCGGTTTGTACTGCCGAGGTCCTCGGGATTGGCCAGACGTTCGTCCAACGCTTGGGATACCGCATTTGCAACTCCGGAAATACGAGCAGAGTTCCAGTCACGCCTCAAGGACCTCGCGCAGGAACTCGACGGAATCGCTACAGATCACGAGCGTCGCGGGGAAGGAGAACGAGCCTATCGAGTCCGCTGGCTCTCTGCAGGGTTTTCCGCAATGCGGATTCCCGTATCGCCACTTTCATGGTCACCGGCGAACTCCGTGGTCAATCCCCGAAGAAGTGGAGGAGGTCCGAAAGGTTCGCATCCGGTTACGGGCTGGCCTGCTTCGACCTATCAACTGATCCAAACTCCCAATTTCGACATAGCATTCCAAGGACGCTCGAACCAGGGAGTGGAGATCGCCGAAATTTGCGAACAATCTTTCGCGATCTGGTGCCAGCTTTTTTATAGCTATTGGAATCAAGATCCTCGCCAAGTTATACCGAAGCACTCACCCTTTCAGGTGATCATATTTCGAAACAAGGAGTCCTACCTCAGAGCGCTCGAGCGGGATGTCAAGAACGTGGCGGCATCGACCGGGTATTACAATCCAGAGGCGAAGGCCGCGTTCCTTTTTTGGGATCCGAATCGGAGCCAATCGACGCTGGTTCATGAACTTACTCACCAGTACTTTATGGAGGCGTTCCCTGAAGATGTCCATTTCAACAGCGATACGACAGCCGGTTTTTGGGGAGTCGAGGGGATTGCCCTCTATATCGAGTCGATGTCGAGCCGCGATCTCGGTGGAGCGAGGCTCATCGATGTGGGGGGGTGGGATGCGCCGCGACTTCAGTCGGCCCGGTTTAAGATTCTGCGAGATCGCGTTTGGTTTCCATGGGAGGAGTTTGGCCGCGTCGACGGAACGAGGTTTCGCGACCCTCGGGATCTCTCCCCCCGTTATAGCCAAGCTTCTGGGCTCTCCCACTACTGGATGGAAAAGGGGGAAACGGAACGCCAAGCGTTTTTAGACCATTTAAACATGCTCTATGCTTCCTCGTCGCCGCTTCCTTTGGAACGGGAGGATGAAGAACTCTTGAAGGACTATGTGCGATTTCTCGGAGCGGCGCCAAGCATCGATTCCGAGTACGTTCCTTTTTCGAATCGAAACGAGTTGATGCTGAGCCGAACCCCGATCGATCCTGGGCGTTTGCAAAGAATTTTAACCAGCAAGGCTCGTTGGGAATCGATCGACCTGTCGTTTACGGGATTCTCCGATGGCGATTGGCCAGTCGATGCACCGAAGTTCGAGGTGGAACGTTTGAACGTCGAATCGACAGGGGTGACGGACCGGTTTGTACCCAAGGTGGCATCGATGGAACGCTTGCAAGAACTCGATCTCTCGAACTGCCGCATCACATCGAAGGGATTGGAAGCGTTGCGATCGCATCCCTCGCTCAAGATACTGTGGTTGGTCGATACCGATATCGACGATGAATCGCTCGAAACGGTAGCATCCCTTCCTCGCCTGGAGACGGTGTACCTTACCGGGACCAATGTTTCGCGCGCCGCTTGGGAAAAATTGCTAATGAGAAATCCAAGGCTAAGTAGAGGCTCCACGGCGCCTTGATTCGGATGCTCTTTTGTCCGACCGGGGCTCGCCCTCGATCGGACAAGAAGCGAATCAAAGGGCGAAACTTGCGCAAACCTAAATCGCTACAACGCCGACTTTTTTGACAGCCCAGGCTTGCGTCCTACCCCTACTATTTATTTTTCTTGCGGAAAATGTTTCACCCCGCCCCCTTGGGCCGGGGGGACTTCCACCTCGTTACAATCGGCATAATCCGGTTCATTTAACTCTTCCTTTATTTCCCGGAAGGCCAATTCCCAATTGCAATTCTCCCGTCATGAAATGCGTCCTACAGTCGATCGTTGAAATTTCATCCACCTACTAACGAATACGAACGATGTCTGACATTAGCAACGTCATGAACCACGCACCAAGCTTTCCGGTTGCTGGTCCTCCCGTGCCGCTGGTCTGCGTTGCACCGGTTGACGGAGCAGGCGATGAAGCGTCGCGACGAATTCTAGAGATCAGCCGAGGAACGGTTGCGGGGCTCTATATTGCACTGCGTGCCAAACATCCCCCGGCAGCAACTCATTCGATGCGAGTTGCCTTCTGGGGATCAGCATGGGGCCTGAAACATGGTCTCGACGACTCGACTCTATCCTTGATCGAGTCTCTCGCACTTCTGCACGAAATTGGAAAGATTGGAATTCCTGAGCGGCTCCTTCAAAAGAGCGACCGGTTGCACGAGAGTGAACAGCATGTGATCGACATGCATTCCGATGTTGGCTTTGAAATCCTGCATGCCTCCGGTAGCTCTGAAACTCTTCTGAAGGCATTCCAGCAAGTCACCTTGCTCCATTCTCCACGCCCAGCAGCAGGGGTCTGCGAAGCTGCAATGATCGCAGGGAGATTGGTGCGCATCATCAGCGCTTTCGATAGTCGATTGAGTGAAAAACCACCTCATGGGCTTAGCGCTCAGGACTATGCCTTGGCCGAAATTCTCGAACATGCGGGGACTCGCTACGATCCAGCGCTCGCTAAATCCTTCGCCGAACTCATACTGACCGCTTCCAACCCGCTTAAGGAGCGGGTTTCTCAGCGTTGGATCTCAGAACTTGCTCCGCCGAACTTCTCACGTTATTTCAAGATCAATCCTTCGAAGATGCAAGACCGCTCTGGGAGCGTTCTCGTGCAATCTCTCAACGAAACCTTCTATCGCCATATGATCGATCACATCCATAACGGTGTGATCTTCATCGATGCAGGATATCGAATTCTCGACTGGAACTCGGCTGCGGAGAGGCTGACAGGCCGCGTAGCGCAAACCGCCCTGCATCAGACTTGGTCCCCGGCGATCGCCAACCTCTGCGATACCGAAGGATACCCACTGGACGAATCCAACTGCCCCTTTCGAGGTTTGATGGTTAACGGAGCGACAGGGAAACAACGCCTAGCGATTCGATCCTCCGAAGGGCGTATCACGCAAATCTCCGTCGATGTCGTCCCTGTGATCAGCGATCGAGGGGACCTTTGCGGTGGTGCGATGCTTATCGATGATGTCAGCGAAACGACGGAGCTCGAAAAGACAATCACCCTCCTCCACAAGAGGGCTTGCATCGACCCGCTAACCAACCTGGCCAATCGCGGGGAACTGAACAGTCAGCTCCCCCAGTTCCTGGAGTACCATCAATCCTCCGTAGAACCCGGTAGCGTTATCATTTGCGATATCGATTACTTTAAGAAGATCAACGATACATTTTCCCACCAAGCCGGGGATGAAGCGCTCGTGGTCTTCGCTCAACTCCTCAAAGAAACGTGCCGCGAATCGGATTTTGTTGCGAGGTTCGGTGGCGAAGAGTTCGTTGTTCTCTGTGGCCAATGCGCCCTTAGCGAAGCAAAAAAACTAGCCGATACGATTCGAGTCAAGCTACAGCGAACCCCGATCCCTGCCTTGCGAAATCAATGCCTGACCGCAAGTTTTGGCGTTGCAACCATCCAACCGGAAGACACCGCTGATTCTGTCCTCAATCGGGCAGACCGAGGGCTCTTGATCGCGAAGGAAAATGGACGAGATCGCGTTGTGGCTCTTGGAGATAGCGAAGAAAGACCCACCTCCCCTGAATCGGCTGAGAAGCGTCCTTGGTGGAAATGGCTTACTGCTTCCAACGTAAAAACACTTCGGTCAGAACTCATCACCAATGTGCCACGAGCGGTGACTTTGGAGAAACTCAAAGGGTTTGTTCATGAGATCCAAGCAGTCGTGCATCATGTGGACCAAAATCATTTGATCTTAGTGATCGACTGCAAGAATGCGCCGATCCCTAAACTGAAGGACGAACGACTCAGCAAATTCCGCGTCACGATCGAGATCGCAGACGTCGAGATGAGAGTCAACGGAGATGCTGACAACCTCAAGGTTTGCACGTTGCTCGATGTCGAAATCTCCGCGATCCGAACGCGGGACCGCCGAACCGATTCCCTGCGAAACCAAGCGAATCGTCTGAAGACGTCGCTGCAGGGTTACTTAGTAGCCCACGAAATCGACGAGTACATCCAACAAGACATCGTTCGCAAATTCAAAGCGTCCAACGAATCACGGTATTGATCGCGAGGAGTGGCACGTCCCTGAGGAACGAAGGGCGTGGAGCAGATCTCCGGCCGAGAATTTATGGTCCTTCACGCCCATCGCTCCGCTCTGAGCGTGCCACCCACCCGAATCGGCTAATGGCTGCGATCCTCCACGGGATATCGGAGAAAGATGCGAAGCATGCTCTATCCTCTCGGATTTCCCTCAGCGTCCCCTGCGGTTAAAAAAGGAATAATCCGGACACTCAAAAATCCGTATCAACTACGACTACTATGGAATTGGGAGCCCGACACTTCCCCCCCTCCCCCACCTTCCCGAACCACCTCTCCCCGCCAAACTATGAATTCCCCCGCCATGATTTGCCGATCGGCCTTGCGATTCTTACAACCAATTTTACCGAGGCCCCTCCTCTCCCCTTTGTTCCTCGCCCTTGCAACTGTCGCATGGACCGCGAATCTCGCTAGGAGCGCCGAGCGACCGCAACTAACTCGACTCTTGCCGAGTGGGTTGACCGTTGGCAAAACGACATCGGTCGAAGCTACGGGAACTTTCAAAGACTGGCCGGTTCAAGTTTGGTGCAGCTCTCCTGAGATCGCATGGAAGTGTGGTGAAAAAACTGGCCAACTTGAGTTCGACGTTCCAGCGGATTTTTCGCCTCAGTTGGTATGGATACGTCTCTTTAACGAGGCGGGTGCAACACCGGCCAAACCGGTGATCGTTGTGAATCGAGAAGTGGAGACGGAAAAAGAGCCAAACGATCGCATCACGCAGGTTGCTTCGAATCTCGCTGCCGGTACAACCGCGTATGGAGTTCTGGAAAAATCAGGAGATGCGGATCACTTCCAAATCGAGCTTCGGAAGAACGAACCAATTTACGCTACGATCAATGCGAATCGCTCCCTCCGCTCCCCGCTAGATGCGAACCTTCAACTACTCGATGAACGAGGGAATGTTCTAAAAGAAAGTATCGACCGATTCGGCTACGATCCCGGAATCGAATTCACTCCCAAAAAAGATGGGGTCTATTATCTCCGCGTCTTCGGTTTTCCTGTCGAGCCCAACAGTACGATTTCCTTTAGCGGCGGTGTAGATTGGCTCTACTCGGTCGTTTGGGACCATGGAAAAATTCCTTGGTATGTCGCTACCGGGAATCGTCTTGAGGAAGTAACGACTCCCTCCCAGTTCCGGCCTAGCCTGGCACGTGCAGATGCAACCGAGATTACCATTCCTTGGAATATGCACCAAATTATTTTGGAACCCAAAGAGGCCCATTATTTCCGGCTACCGAAGATGGGTGGAAAAACCTTGCAGTTCTCCATGCAATCGCAGGAGATGGGGAGTCCACTCGATCCGACCATCGCTTTAATCGATGGTAGCGACAAACAAGTAGTCTTCCAGGACGATGTCCAAACGGTACGCTCTCCAAATCTTGTTTGGAAGATGCCTGAGGAGGGAGAGTTCACCGTCGTTGTCTCCGACTTTCACAAACGAGGAGGGGCTAACCATGCCTACTACCTTTCGATCGAAGAGGTACCACCCTCGGTGAAACTTGTGGCGCCAGCCGATATACGCGAGGTGAAAGGGAACGAAGAATTCGAATGGAGTATCTCTTTGGAGCGAATCGCAAACTGGACAGGAGAGATGGAGATCCGAGGGGTTGATCTTCCCGCTGATGTCGTCTTGTCCAATACCAAGTTCACCGTGACGAAAGAAGAACCAAAGGCATTGGCAATCCGAGCCAAGTTTCCGAACGCGTGGCAAGGTCCTTTCCAATTGGTCGCAACGGTTTCAGGAGTCGAAGCTCCGGTTGTCGTTCAGGGCCCAACCCCAGCAACTCCCTGGATCTCCGTTTCTCCGAGTCCGTGAAGCATTTTTCCTGGGCGAAGGGAGCGGGATATCTAACTATTTCAGTTCTAACTCTGCGTCCCTCCGCGTCCTCTGCGGTTAAATGGAATTCCCCTCTTCCTCAAGTCTCAAACCTCACCCCTCAAGCCTTAAAGATCCTGTCGGTACAAATACCAACAGCAAATCGATAGCATCACGACGATGAATGCCGCGTTGCTCCAGATCGGTTGCCAGGGATCGAGTTTATCCTGGGCACGCTCCAGGTCTTGACGATCCAACGCAATCGCTCGGTTGGAGCGACGGGTTAACATGTGATCGATGGTTTGGTTGACCGAAGCCGGCTTGGGGTTCGCTAAGTAGAACGGGTTGATGAGGTAATGATAAACCCTTTCCATGTTGGTCAGTGTTGGACGAATCGACATGGTGGATCGTTTGCTTTTCAAATCCCATCGATCGGCTTGATTCACGCGATGGGCGACCCACAATTCCCCCGCCGCCGAATAAGCGATCGCAACCCCCATTCCTTGCCCCGGTAGCGCAGGCCTCACTAGTTCTTCGCCCGTTTTGTCCGTAACCCAAATGTTTCCCTTTTGATCTAAAAGTGCAAAACCACCTTCCGAACTCGTTTGAATCTGACGGATTGGAGAATGCCTCGCTTTCACGCTTGGAATAGCGATTCGGAAATTTTCCAGATCGATGACGACCGGGTCCGCACCGTTGGGGCAGACGATTGCGGTCTGATCGTTGCAAGCGATGAGACAAACCTGACCTGCTGCGATCTCGATCGGTAAAGTCCCCGACAGTTGATAACCGGTCTCCTCCGTTTCTCTCCAAACGCGCAGCTCTCCACTGCTGACCGCTGCAATCGTTTTGAAGGTAGGAGAAACGCTTACATCGAACGGTTTGGCAAGATTCATCTCTTGGAGGATCGGAACGAATGCTTGAGAGGCTTGCTGTTCCTCGCGCTTCCAGAGGGTATCGAACATGGCGGACAATGCAGGGAACTTTTTCTCCTCTTCACGGATTTTGCTTACATCAAAGGCGAAGAGGGTGTCTTGATTGAACAGCGCAAAGGAATCCTTCCAAGGAATAAATTGAACCGTATTGGAGGGGAGTTCCGGCCCACTATCCAAACGTCCATCTCCCCACGGTTTGGAACGAAACGTCGTATCGTTGGGGTCCACCAAATCGGGAAGCCTCGCGAACTCCCCCTTCGTTCCGACCATCGGCGCGAACCCCAGAGGGTCATCCAATTTCCTTGCAAAGTAGAGGTTCCTCGCACTCTCCACCCAAACCGGGCCAACCAATTGCATTCCATCGAAGTGTCCATACGCGGTTTGCCAAACACTCCTCTCTGGATCCCAAAAAAGGATTCTCCCCTGCGCATTCCCGATGACGACCGCGTCGTGAATAGGAACGATTTTCGTTGCTTGAGGCTGAACATTGATCGCGATATTGAAGAAGAAATGAAGCGTACCAACTCCAAAGCAAACCGCCCAAAAAACGGCCGTTACTACGACGCAGACGATCGGATTCTTCCAGATCAATCCCACCAACGCGGAGACGGAATAGTAGACGATGAACATAAAGATGAACAAAGGAATGCACCAGAGTATTCCATCGTTCCATATCTGAAGCCTCGTCCCCGCGTAGATATAGAGCCCTATCAAGAGATAGATAATATTGATGGCGACAAAGATACAGCCACCGAGAAACTTGGTTAGAAAGAGGAGGCTCCTCGAAAGAGGTTTGCTCAACAATAAGTGCAAGGAGCCGGTCTGAAACATGTCTGGGATCATCGGACTGGTGATGACGATCGCAATCAACATCGCCGCGATCCCCAATCCAACGCGCATCACCAACGGAAAGGCGATTCTCTCCACGATCGGGCGAACGGTTTCGATGGGGAGTTGGAGCGGTGTCCCCACCCGAAGACCTCCCCATGTCGCAACGGTCGCTTGCCCATCGGTGAAATTCAATCGGTTGGGAAAGGCGAGATTGAGAAGCTGCCGATTCAATCGCTCGGTTTCCTGCGGGGTCCGATGTTCTTGTTCGACGAGGGTTTTGATCGCGGATCGCTTTGCTGCGGTTGGCCAAGCCTTCTCATCGTAAAGATCCTCTAGCTCCAGCAATCGATTGAGCTCTTCGATGAGGGTTCCGATCGAGATTTTCCGTTGGTTCTCTTTCCGTTGCTGAAGCAACCCCTGAAAGTCCTCTCCCAACCGTTCGTAGACTGCCTGGACCGACGGCGATCCCCTTCCAGCAGAGGCATCGGCCAAGGAATCCATGATCATCTTCGCGCTGTTGTCGGAACTCATCGAGCGCCGACTGATTCGGTAGCTTTCGGTGGAGGTTAGGGTGAGTGGGAACAATGCAGCGAGAAGCAATGTCCAGGCTCCCAAGAGCATCCACAGGACGCGCGAACTAACCGACTCCAAAAAGCTATCGTAAAGAACTGCGATGTAAGGTTTCATAGAGTTGGGAGCGATCCAGTCGAGAGATGAGGAGGAGCCGAACCGACAAAGCTCATGAACACCTGCTCCAAGCTGGGACGGAATCGTTCCAATCGGAGGATGCTGATACCTTGCTCTCGAAGTCTATCGATAAACCGATCTAGCTCTCCTTGTTCGAGGAGATCCAACTCTACTCGATAAAGCCCTTCGGATTCGTTGAGAGGGATGATCGTTCCATTCTTCGATTCCCCAAAACTCTCTCCCAACACTTCCATGGAGACGGGAGTCGTCGAGGACTGTATCTCCAAACGAACGAGCCCTCGCTTCGACAAGGGATGGTTGCGGACCAGCCCGTCGATCGTTCCGATCCCTTTGAGCTGTCCCAAAGCCATGATCGCGACCCGATCGCAGATGAGTTCAACCTCTTGAAGAATATGACTGTTTAAGAAAACCGTTTTTCCATCCCTTTTGAGTCGCAACAACAAATCCCGAATATGAGAGCGTCCCATCGGATCGAGGCCGTCGGTTGGTTCATCCATGATGAGAAGCTCGGGATCGTGCAACAGAGCTTGCGCCAGTCCTAGTCGCTGCCGCATCCCTTTGGAGTAACGACGCACCGGCTCGTGCTGGCGCCCGGTCAGGTTCACCATGTCGAACACGGCTTTTTCCTTGCGAGCGATCTGCGAGTCGGAGAGCTCACTCAAGCGACCATAGAAGTAGAGAGCACTCCGACCGGTGTGATGGCGTGGAAAGACCAAATTCTCAGGAACGTACCCGATCTTTCGGCGCGCGGCTTTGCTCCCGGCTGCCAAGTTGAGGACGCTTGCCTTGCCGTGGCTTGGGTGAAGAATCCCGAGAAGAATCTTGATGAGGGTAGTTTTCCCAGCGCCGTTCGGACCGAGTAAAGCGAACACTTCACCGTTCTGCACGTCGAAGCTAACATCCCGAAGAGCCCGATGATTCTTCCGAAATATCATTCCCTCCGTATACGTTTTTGAAAGACTTTCCACGTCGATGGCAGCCGCCATAGAATTTCCGATCCATGTCCAAGAGTGCGTAGCGCGATGCTGAGATTGTAGCCTAATGTAGAACGGAATTCATTCCGTTAAACAACCCTCCCATGAGAAGGCTTTGGGCTTTGGACTTTAGGCTATCGGAAGAGGGAACTTTCCATCTCCGCCCCTACCGGGGCTACCTTTCCGTGGCCGCTTTAGGTGCGAGAGTGATTGCAATAGAAGCGAGGATTGTCCCGCTATCTCGATCTGAACTAGAAGCAGCGGCCACTTCACACACCCAACGACGACTGAGGCGCGAAGGGCGTGCTGTGAAGCCTTGCGTTGGATGCTTGGTTGACGGCGCTGTCCCTCGCTTACGCCACGGGTTGTGATTTCGAGCCTCGCTTACGCGTCGGCCCAACATCCCAAAGATCTCATGGGGTATGCTCTTCCTAAGGTCCAAAGCCCAAGGTCTAAAGTCTATTTAGGGAGAAGCCCTCTTCTTCCTCAAGTCTCAAGCCTGGGCCTTAAGCTTTAGGTGCCAACAGCGACGCTAAGGTTTGGGCTAGATTGCGGAGGGCATCGTCGCTTTCCAGTGCAATGGTTAGCTGTGGCCGCCCCGCTTCGTCCCTCTGGACGCAGCTGGCCAGGCTTTCTGTCAACTGATGGACGACCTCGCTATCCGGTTCTGGTTTCCCTTGATCTCGAACCAAGGCTCCCACCAAATTCAATGCGGCTCCCAGCAGTTGGCCCCCTGCCGCAGAAACTTGTTGACGACGGGCTTGGATCGCTTCCAATTGGGCGACAGCGCTTCGTTCGGAGTTTTCTCGAACGGGAGCTGGGCGTTCAGGGAGGAGGATCTTCTCAAGTCGTTCGCGAATGTTGGCGATGCTACTCTTCATCGTGATCGATTCGGTGTCCGATTCAAAATCGAGTGCGGCATCGGCCAAGTCTTGCTTCGAGGCGAGGGTTTCTAGCAACCGCTCTTCGATCGTATCTTCCGTGACCAATTTGTAGACGTGGACCGGATTCTTCTGCCCCATGCGATGAGCCCGTGCAATCCGTTGTTCGAGGACAGCGGGGTTCCAGGGGAGATCGACGTTGATAACCGTGTTGGCGCTTTGCAGGTTCAAACCGGTACTGCCGGCGTTGGTCATCAGGATCAATCGGCAATTCGGGTCGTTCTGAAATTGACTGACGATCGCCGGTCGCTGTTTTTGCGGTATCGAACCGTCGAGCCGGACGTACTCGCAACCCATCGGTTCCAGGATCTTCTCGATTCGATCCAGCATTCGCTTCCACTCGCTGAAGAGAACGATCTTGCGGCTTGGTTCGACGAGGAGCTCCTCCAGCAGTTCCTCTAGACGAGCCAGCTTGCTGCTGAAATCCGGCTCTTTCTGATCGATGAGGTAGGTGCTATCGGCCGCCATCCGGGCCAGGAGTAGGGCCTTTTGCAAACGGAGCATATCCATCTCAGTAAGAAACTTTTTAGCCGCAATTCTGGTCGCGATTTGGAGTTGCGAGTCGCTGATCTCCTTTTGTTCTGCCGTGGGTTGGATCCGAACGATTTCGTCGGTTCGCTCGGGCAATTGTTTGACCACTCCATCCCGTGTTCTTCGGAGCAGGATCGGGTGAAGGGCTTCTCGGAGTTCCCCCAGGTTCTTGTAACCGATCGGTTTTCCCCGATCATCCACCGAGCGATGCTTATGAAAGAACCGATACGCTGGGCCGAGTCGTGTATCGTCGACGAACTTCACGACCGTGAACAGTTCGTCCAGTCGATTCTCAAGAGGAGTTCCTGAAAGAACGAGAGCAAACGTGCTCTTCAGGCTTCGAACGAATTGGCTCGTCTTCGATTCCCAATTCTTGATCCGTTGTCCTTCATCGAGGATGATAAGATCCCACTTCACTCCTTCGACGTGGGGTAGATCTCGATTGATCTGTTCGTAGTTGCAGATCGTAAAGAAGACGTCCGAGCGATATTGGGCGGCCCGTTCCGCTCCCGTACCGATCACCAATTGAGAGGTTCGTTTCGAGAACTTGCGAATCTCCGATTGCCATTGGCTTTTTAGCGAGGCGGGACAGACGATGAGGACTCGTTGGATGTTCACTTCGCAAGCCAGCAGTTCGGCAACTCCGATTCCCTGGATCGTTTTTCCCAATCCCATATCGTCTGCCAGAATCGCACGCCCGGCGCCGACGACAAACGCGATGCCATCCATTTGATAGGGGAGGAGTTCTACCGAGAGCAAGCTCTTTCGGAGGGGATGTTTGGCTGGGTTCTTACGGATCTCGACGCTTAGTTTGCGCAAGTGTTCTTGGGTTAACGCCCGTTGAATGTATTGCTCTGCGTCTGGATAGACGTGAACGCTGGTCCCGGCTTCTTCGATCGCTTGGATCAAGTTCATCATCGCGACCCCGTCGCGACCGGTCTTGTCGGCACCGACGACGAGATGGGCAACTTTTTCACTCACACGAGTGGGGAGATTCAGAAGGAGTCCACCTCCGGATTGGTAGTTCACACGAACCGAGATGTTCTTTCGGGAATACGGTTTCTTGAGAGCGGCTGCAGAGAACTTTCGTTTGATCTTCTCGATCGCGTGGAGGATATGTTTGCAAGTTCCGAGTTCATTGGTTCGGAAGTCGGGGCAACTGCAATACGATTCGCCTCTTTCCATCCCTCGAAGGGCGATGCGATAACTCTTCCCTGAAGCGGAGCTAGAGACGATATAGTCGGTCCAAGGTGTCGTCCTGTCACTCGACTTAATGGTCATCGATTCTTCTTTGGCTCGTTTTTCCCGTTCGGCCAAGGCGCGTTGGATCAATTCGTCTTCAGTGAGATTTTCCAAAGGAACCGACTCGTCAGGGGGAGCAGAGAGCCCCAACTCCAATTTAGAATCCAGAACGTAAGCGAGCGCCGCTCCCATGTGGACGCACTTATGGGTGCAATGATCGCAATTGATTTGAAGCTGTTTATCCCTGGCGCTTTGCTGGGTGATCGTTACGATCGCTCGCTCATAGTCCTCCGGCATGCGCACCCGCAGCAGATCTCCTGAGAGAACAACCCCATGATAGGGATCGATCTCGACCTGTCCCCCTTTGGCTAGAAGGGCCTTCCCCTCTTCCCCGAGTATCTGAACCGCTTGATGGTAAGTGAGGCGAGCGATCCGCTGATGAAAGACGTTGATCTTCTCTTTCTTGGGAGGATTCGCCGAGGTGGGGGTAGAAGGTTTTCGACCAGAAACAATGCTCATGGCAACTCCTTTTGCGGAAATCAGGATAGGAGATAGGTCTGTCGGAGAAGGGTGCCGAACTAGCTCCCTACAGAGTTGGCGATTTTATCAGATGGGATAGGGGATGCGTAGTACTCAGGATGAACAGTGGGGGTGAACCACGAATCGAACGAATCTTACGAGCAGGGGTGAGGCTTGAGGCCGACGCGTAAGCGAGGCCGGAAAATCACAACCCGTGGCGTAAGCGAGGGATAGCGCTGGCAACCACGCATCCATCCCAGGTCTCACAGCACGCCCTTCGTGCCTCAGGGACGTGCCACCCAACGCCTGAGATATTCCCGACAAGGTCTACGTGCTCTCGCGACGCTGTCCCTCGCTCACGCCACGGGTTGTGATGGGGGACGCTTCGCGTCCCCCCCCTTAGCACCGATGCGTCAGGCCTGGCTGGGGGTGAAGGGAGCCGAAATCTTAAATGCGCCGCGATTCTCTAGCCCGTTCAAATCGGGAAGTTATTTCGGGACCGTTACTTAATCCAATCAAAGAATCCCATCTTCTCCAAATCCGAACGGAGCGCCTTCTTTGCGTCGGTAGTAAGGGTGCCAAACGGGAGGCGCGGGGGGCCGACCGGTACACCGAGCATACTCATTACCTCTTTGGCACCCGCCATGAAACCAACTTGATTGAGACGGGCTACAAGCTGAACGCTTCGGTATTGCTCCATCCTCGCGGTCTCCATATCCCCTCGCTCGAATGCCGCAATCAGACGATGGTAGATCGGAGCCGCGAAGTTATAGGTGCTACCCACCGCTCCTGTCCCCCCCAAAGCCAATGATCCTAACAAGGCTTCATCGCATCCAAACGGAACATCCCAGCGTCCATCTTGATGGTGGAGAAGCTGCTGAAACATCATAAGATCGGAGTTCGTAAACTTCAGACCTGCAATATTGGGAATCCTCGCCGCTGCTTGCTCCATGAAGGCGGTCATCGGTAACTGAACCCCCGTCATGGAGGGGATGTCATAAAAGTAAAACGGAATCCCTGGAGCTCCTGCGGCAATTTTCTCCATACACCGCACAAGAGCCTCGACCGAGTTCGGTTTGAAGTAGCTTGGGGAGAATGCTGCAATCGCTGCAGCGCCGTTCATCTGAGCTAGAAGAGCTAATTCTTCGGAGTCGATCACGGAGTTGCTTCCGACATGAACGACAACGCGAACATCGCTTCCTCGAGTCACCCTCAACCATCGTTCTGCCAATTCGAGTCGTTCCTGGAAAGCCAGAGAATGGCACTCGCCGGTCGTTCCACCGATAAACGCAAACGGAATCTTGTTCCGACTGAGGTGCTCCGCCTGAACTTCGATGGCATCTATGTTCAGTTCACCTTCGGAATCGAACGGGGTATGAGTCGCAGCAACTAATCCGCGGAGCAGTTTTTTGGGGGGAGGCATCGTGCTTGATAGCGATAGAGAAATGGAGGTAGGTGATTTACGCCGAAATTATATCAGGTCAAGGCGTCGGGTGGCACGTCCCTGAGGCACGAAGTGCGTGCTGTGAGACCTGGGATGGATGCCTAGTTGCCAGCGCTGTCCCTCGCTTACGCCACGGGTTGTGATTTTCGGACGAAACGCCCGGGCCACGGTAAATGCCACCGATTCCTCACACTTAAGGAAGTTTGGGATGTCTGCGCAGTCTGTGTCGATTGCGCCTTTTTTGACGACGACCAAGGGTCGGATCTGGCCCAAAAAACTAAAGTTTTCCTAAAGATCGGATTTGTAAACACTTGGAATGCTAAAACTCCATTGCGCCCCGTTTTCTTATTTGAAACAGCTGGACTTTTAAACCAAAATAACTCCGTCTGTGCGCCGATTTTCTCAAGCCCTAATTCCTTGAGTTCGCCAGTCGCACGAATTCCAGGGAGCTGAATCCGAATGAACCAACGTATCCAACGCCAAAACTCCTTTCGTCGCCTCGTCCTCGCTAGCTTCCTAGCAACATCCCAGCTCGCTTCCCCCTCGCTTCTCCTGGCCCAGACCACGCTGGACGCTTGCGAGCCAGTCGTACGTTATCGCGTTCAACCAGAAACGGTTTGGGAGCAAGTCAACGTGACGGTGATGAGGGTGGAGTACGAAGATCGCACCATCGAACGAGAAGTGGTCAGCTACCGTCCCACCGTGCAAGAACGGGTTGAGAAACGCCAATACACCGTCCGTCGCCCCGTCAAAGAAACTTCGACTCGCGTCGAGCACGTGACGGTTTACAAGCCAGTTGTTCGAGAAGAATGGGTCGATGAAACGACGATGGTTACGGAGACCGCGCAGGTCGAACAGATCGTGACTCGCCAACGCCCCGTAGTCGAAACACAGTATCAGACAAAGCAGGTTGTCGTTCAAAAACCTGTCACCGAAACGATCATGCAGACGCAGAACTATTTGGTACAGCGTCCGGTCACCGAAACCACTTATCAAACTCAACAATACGCTGTTCAACGTCCTGTAACGGAAACCACCTATCAGACACAAAACTACGTGGTGCAACGACCTGTTACGGAAACAACGTATCAGACACAAAACTACATGGTGCAGCGACCTGTTACGGAAACCTCGTATCAAACGCAGAACTACACACAGCTCCAACCCGTGACAACTTATCGCCCCGTTGTTGCTGACGTCGGTGGCTATGTTCCCCAGCAATATGTTCAACCTGGGGACACAACCTATCGATTGCGATGGCAACCAGGTGGGTTCAATGCCAATGCGCAGAACGGTGTTGCCTCCTATCGCGTCGGTGGATTGGGATGGGTTCCTTATCAATCTGCCCCCCAAGTCCATACGCAAAACGTCTACCAACCGAACTTTCAACAGTTCGCCGTTCCCCAAACGAGCTACATGCCCCAAACCTACCAACAGCAGGTTCCGGTCACGACAACGCGCATGGTGAACGAAACGATGCAACAACAGATTCCTGTGACGACGACCAGGATGGTGAACGAGACCATGCAGCAGCAGATCCCGGTGACATCAACTCGCATGCAAACCGAGATGGTCGCGCAGCAGATCCCCGTTACGACCACCCGCATGCAATCCGAAGTGGTTCAACAGCAAACTCCGATCCAACGAACTCGAATGGAGAGCGAGGTCATCACTGAACAAGTGCCCGTGTCAGTCCAAAGGATGGAGACCTACCAGGAACGGGTCATGGTTCCTCAAACGGTCCAAAAACCGGTGACACGTAAAGTCGCTAAGCAACGCATCGAATATGTTCCGGAGATCGTGACTCGCGAAGTCCCCATAGAAACCACCAGTTATAAAGAAGAGATCGTAACGCAAGATGTCGTGATTCGAACTCCTGTTACGGAACGCATTGTTAGCAAAGTTCAGGTTCCCCAACGGATCGCGCGATCGGTCCCCGTGACCGAAACTCGGATGGTCGCCCGAACCCGCATGGTGCGAGTCCCTATCGACATCTACGGCAACCCCATCCAAGCACCTGTGATCAGCGCTTCGACACAAGCCAACGACAGAAGCTCTGTTCAGCAGGCAGGTGGACAGTCTCTCCTGAAACAGGAGACTGGGACGACGAATGAAAGCAACGCTGCGAAAAAACCGAACGATGCTGATATCCCATCCGCGTCGGATCACAAGGTGAAGAATGGGAGCGACGATGAAATATTACCCGCTCCAAATACCAACTCACGACTCGAAATCGGAGCAGCGGAAGGGGATGGGAGCACAGCGAATCGACCTGAGACAACTCCCCCAGAGCGAATCCGAACGCAATCGGATGATTAGTAGATCAGGCTTGAGGGGTGAGGCTTGAGACTTGAGGCAGAAAAGGGCTTCGCCTGTGCTGTCAAAAAGTTGACGTTGACGTAGTTTTTTGAGTGTCCGTTTTTTATTCTTCTGAATGCTCTCTTCCGTCCGACCGGGGCTCGCCCCCGTCGTACCCGCTTTGGTGTCCTAGAACGCGCTGCGCTTTTAGCTATTCGCTCCCCTCGCCCCTTTTAGGGGAGAGGGGCTGGGGGTGAGGGGTAGAAGTG
>CAYMXM010000034.1:0-18818 GCA_964394065.1 uncultured Pirellula sp.
ACCCGTGGCGTAAGCGAGGGACAGCGCTGGCAACCTGACATCCATCCCAGGTCTCGCAGCACGCCCTTGGTGCCTCAGGGGCGTGCTATCCGACGCCTGAGATATTCTCGACAAGGGTTACGTACACTCGCGACGCTGTCCCTCGCTTACGCCACGGGTTGTGATGGGGGGACGCTTCGCCTCCGCCCCCTTAACACCGATGCGTCAGGCCACGCCCGGGCCACGGCTGAGCAGCAATCGGTGGCGGGAAATCCGTGGCATCGGTGCTATCTGTGGTTAAAAAAACAGGCTTCTTCCTTGGTTTGGGGGGCTCCCCTGATTTGGCAAGCGGGCAGAGACTTCGCTTGGGGCCTGGGATGGAAGCGTTGTTTAACGGAATGAATTCCGTTCTACTGAAAAACTCGTGCCAAAAACCAGCCGATTAAGCCTTGTCAAATCGAGCCCTTCCTCGTTACACTCTTGCACCTTCCATATTTCAGATGGGCATTTTCGTACCGTGAGAAGGCTGGGTTTCCCAGTTTCCACCTAACGGTGCTGTTTTCGTCTGAACGTAACCCTCGAATAGTACTAGGCTTAGGAGCTAGGCAAGCATGCCGCGTCTGCTCGGTGTTGACATTCCGAACGACAAGCAAGTCGTATATTCCCTTCAGTATCTTTACGGCGTCGGACCGTCGATCGCTCGTGAAGCGTGTGTGAAGACCAAAATCGACCCTACTAAGCAAGCTCGTGAGCTGGATGAAGACGAGTTGAGCCGTTTGGCCAGCCTGCTGGAGCAGGACTATACCGTCGAGGGGCCACTTCGTCGTCAAATCGGCCAATCGATCGGCCGATTGCGAGAAATTCGGTGCTATCGCGGCATGCGACACCGGGTTGGACTCCCCGTCCGTGGGCAACGAACCCGCACCAACGCCCGTACCCGCAAAGGTCCTCGAAAGACGGTTGCTGGTAAGAAGGGTGTTAAGGACTTGCGATAGTCCTAAGCATTGGAGAGTCGGAGCTCAAGCCTTTTTCTTGCAGCTCTTTGCAAAACTCTCCAGCATTTTATCCGATATGACACGTCGTCAGGCGAGCATGGGCTTCCCATCCCCCGAACGGCTAAATCAAAGAAACTTATAAGAGTTTAATTTCGAAGGATTTGTTGTGGCCAAGTCAACTGGTAATAAGTCGAACGATTCCAAGCGACGTAAGATTCGTCGAAACGTGACCGCAGGTATTGCGCACATTAAAGCAACGTTCAATAACACGACCGTAACCATCACCGACCCGAAGGGGGATACCCTTTGTTGGGCGAGTGCTGGGACGAGCGGTTTCAAAGGCTCGCGAAAGAGCACCCCGTTCGCAGGGCAATCGGCTGCTCAACAAGCCGCTGAAAAGGCGATCAAGTACGGCATGAAGGAGATCGAAGTTCGCGTGAAGGGGCCAGGCTCCGGGCGTGAATCGGCGATCACCGCCTTGCAAGCCGCTGGGATCACCGTCAAGCAAATCGAAGACATCACTCCGATTCCTCACAACGGATGCCGACCTCGCAAGCGTCGTCGCGTCTAAGGCCTTGGTTTCGTAGTTCAAGTTAAGAATTTTTTTGGGAGTACCTAGGGATGCATGTTCGTTGGCGTGGATTAGAGCTGCCCAGCCAAGTCAGTGTGGAGCGATCCACTCTCTCCCCTACATACGGCAAGTTTACAGCTGAGCCCTTTGAGCGTGGCTTCGGTGCAACGATCGGGAACAGCCTCCGCCGCGTTCTCCTCTCCAGCTTGGAGGGGAGTGCGGTCACCCAGATCAAAATCCGAGGGGCCCAACACGAGTTTTCGTCAATCCCGGGAGTTCTCGAAGATGTGACGGAAATCGTTCTCAACGTAAAAGCTTTGGTTGTTAAAAACCATAGCGAGAACACCCGCGTTTTAACCGTCAGCGCCGAAAAGGCTGGAGTCATCACCGGCGCCGATGTTCAAACCGATTCCGATGTGGAAATCATCAACAAGGATCACGTCCTCGCAACCCTCACCTCGGACGTTCCATTCATGATGGAAATGGTGGTTGAGAATGGACGAGGATATGTTCCTGCTACCGAGCATTCTTCAGGGGATCATGAAATCGGAATCATTCCGGTCGATGCGATCTACAGCCCTGTCGTTCGGGTCCGCTACTTTGTTGAAGAAACCCGGGTCGGACAAAAAACCAACTACGATCGCTTGATCGTCGAACTCTGGACCGATGGTTCGGTCGATCCAGAAATGGCACTGGTCGAAGGTGCAAAGATCCTTCGAAAACACCTCAACCCATTTGTTCAATCCAATGAACTTGGACGACAAGTCCACGCGGTTGCCCGCGGCGGTCCTGGGAGCGCCGAAGCGCAGTTGGAAGCAAAGCTTAACACCACCATCAGCGACCTGAAGCTATCGGTTCGAGCCAACAACTGCCTCGAAGCAGAGGGAATTCGTTTGGTTCGCGACTTGGTTCAACGAACCGAAGATCAATTGCTTGAGGTTCGCAATTTCGGCGAGACGACTCTCAACGAAGTTCGCGAGAAGCTGACCATTATGGGACTTCATCTCGGAATGCGCGTCCCCTCGATGCGATAACCTCGCATCGACAACAATTCAACTTAATCAATCGTTTTTGGATTACTAAGTCATGAGACACTTAAGAAAAGGGCGCACCCTCGGACGAAGCCCTTCCCACCGCAAGGCTCTCTTCTCGAACCTCGTAACTGCGATCATCTTGACCGAACGGGAGACGAGTGAGCTTGAAGCCAATTCTCCTAAGGTTGCGGGACGTATCGTAACGACCTTGGAAAAGGCTAAGGAAGTTCGCCCCCTCGTTGAGAAATGCGTCACGATTGCAAAGCACGGAATCGAATCCGATGCGAAGGCTGTCGAGTTCGCAACTAGCGCTGAACGTGGCACGGAAGAATGGAAGGCTTGGCGGAAAAGTGATAACTGGCAAAAGTGGGCTGCCGCCCGCGCTCCAGGAATCGCTGCTCGCAGACGTGTTTTCGCGATCGTCAAGGACAAAGCGGCTGTTCGAATCTTGTTCAACAAGATCGCACCTCGATTCGTGGACCGAAACGGTGGCTACACCCGAATCATGCGCCTAGCCAAACCTCGCCTCGGGGACAACGGAACCCGCGCGATTCTCGAGTTTGTCGGGAAGAACGATCGGGAAGCGAAGAAGGCATCGAAGCCAGTTTTCGAAACGTCGGCAGCTACGACTGAAAACACAGCAGCTGAGTAGGGAGCCGCTGCAAGTACAGTTCTCGCTTGATCGTGGCCCGGGCGTCCCGCCCGGAATCGTAAAACTCTGGGCGAGACGCCCAGGCCACGATTAAGCCTCAAAACATCACGCCCTTCGTTCCTCAGGGACGTGCCACCAGACCGTAGCGTTATTCCTCACCGAGACCGTCACCGGAGGGCTCGCGACCTACCGCTACTATTATGGGAACCGAGAGTTTACCCTCAAGCCGCTTGAGCTACCTGCGCGTTTTTCTGACGGGGGCCAGGAACAGCCTGATCCGAGACATGACGTTTCGGACCAACTTTTTGCTCGATTGCCTTTCGAGCGTCTCTTGGATGCTGATGAACCTGGGGTTCTATCTCTTGGTATTCCACCATGTGAAGTCCATCGGCGTCGGTACCGGTTGGGGACGGGACGAGTTCTTCATCTTCCTCGCGACGACTTGGCTCATCAACTCCATCATTCAAGCTTTCCTCATGCCGAATGCTCAGGAATTTAGCGAACTGATACGGACCGGTGGCCTCGACTTTGCCCTCCTCAAACCAATCGACACCCAGTTCCTCATCTCCTTTCGAAGAGTCGAGTGGTCCGCCCTCAGCAACTTCGCCCTGGGACTTCTCATTCTGGTCTACGCTTTATTCCAACTGCCAGGACGGACCGATCCGGAGTGGACGTGGAGTTGGGGGACATTCGGTCTTTATTGGTTTTACATCGGCTGTGGGATTCTTCTCCTCTACAGCTTGATGATCTGCTTAGCTGCTACCAGTATTTGGCTTGGACGGAATCAAAGCCTTTACGACTTCTGGTTCTACATCACGAACTTCTCCCGTTACCCGATGGAGATCTATGAAGGTGGTTGGGGCTTTCCCCTTTGGTTTACCTTTACCTTCATCATGCCAGTCCTCGTCGTAGTGAACGTCCCGGCTCGGTTGCTGGCACAACCGCTGAACCCTCGAGAATCTTGGGAGTGGTGGCTAGTCGGATTTGCGTTGCTAGCTACCATTGCGTCCCTGCTCGTTAGCCGACTGGTTTTTCAGCGAGCGCTTCGCAGCTATTCTAGCGCCAGCAGCTAAACCTTACACATCCTCCCTCTTCGAATAGGCCTCACTATGTCCCGAGTATTCGTTGCCGATATCCAGCCTCAAACTCAGGTCGACGAAGTCTTTCGCATTGCGGATCGGCAGTTGCGAACGAATCGGCAGGGGAGCTTTTATCTCCTGATGCAATTGCAGGATCGGACAGGGACGATCTCGGCAATGCGATGGAACGCGGATGAACGGCTTGCGGAGCGGTTTCCTAAAGGAAGCTTCGTCCGTGTACAGGGTGCGTCGCAACTGCACAACGGAATGCTGCAACTGATTGTCAATCAACTTCAATCGGTCGAAGAGAATGAGATCGAGGCAGAAAACTTTGAGAACGCCGCCAAGGTCGATGTCGCTTCGCTTTGGGAGGAATTGGGGCGATTGCTCGAAGAGATCGAAGATCCTTTTGTTTCGAAGCTGGTGATGACCTTCTATCGGGATCCACAAGTCGAAGCTGGATTTCGTATCGCTCCAGCAGGGATCAAAGCGCATCATGCTTACGTAGGTGGACTCTTGGAGCATGTCGTTTCTTTAGTAAAGCTCGCAAAGACGATTTCGGCTCACTATGGGGATTTGGACAAAGACATCATGTTGTCGGGAGCTTTCCTCCACGACATCGGGAAGCTTGAAGAGATGGCGTTCGATGGCGAGCTCTCCTACACCGACGCTGGGCAGTTGCTCGGGCACCTTGTCCAAGGAGTCGAGATGATCGACCGAAAGGTTGCCGAACTCCAAAGCTCAGGGATCGCAATCGATCAGAACAAATTGTTGCACCTGAAGCACATCGTCGTAAGCCACCATGGATGCCTAGAACACGGCAGCCCGCGCGTCCCGATGACGCTCGAAGCGATGGCCTTCAATTACTTGGACGAAATGGATGCCAAGCTCAGTTCTATTCGTGGGATGATCGATGCGGATAAGACAAAGGATCGATGGACCCCGTACAACCCGACCTTGGCACGCAAGGTTTTGAAGCCAGGGTAGTTTGAGAGTACAAGCCCGATGCGTAAGCGAGGCCCGAAATCACAACCCGTGGCGTAAGCGAGGGGACAGTGCTGGCAACCAGGCATCCATCCCAGGTCTCACAACACGCCCTTCGTGCCTCAGGGACGTGCCACCCGACCTGAGACATTCCCGACAAGGGCTACGTGCACTCGCGACGCTGTCCCTCGCTTACGCCACGGGTTGTGATGGGGGGACGCTTCGCGTCCTCCCCCTAAGTTCGAAGACCTAATCTCAAAAAATTGTAAAGAGAGCCCTATGGCAGACTCGTTAGTAAAGGAATTGCTCAAGATCGGAGAGGGATTCCGAGACGCAGTCGATGTGTTATCGTTTCAAGCACCGGTTGCTTGGACCTACAATCCACTTGCCTACGCATGGAAGCCCCATCGTGAGTATCTCACACGGTATGCGAGATCGACCTGTGAAGTTGTCTTTCTCGGCATGAACCCGGGGCCTTTTGGGATGGCGCAAACAGGAGTTCCTTTTGGGGAGATCGCTGCGGTTCGGGATTGGCTCGGAATCGAAGAGGATGTTTCGCATCCGGCTAAGGAGCATCCGAAGCGACCGATCGAAGGATTCCGATGCGACAAGTCCGAGGTATCAGGGCGTCGGCTTTGGGGATTGTTTGCGGACAGGTATGGGACAGCGGATCGTTTTTTCGAGAAGCATTTCGTCGCCAATTACTGTCCCTTGGTATTCATGGAAGAGGGGGGGAAAAACATTACCCCTGACAAGATCAACAAAGGGGATGCGAAGGAGCTTGAGTCGGTTTGCGACAACCATCTCCAAGAGTTGTTGCGATTGCTTCAGCCGAGTCATGTTGTCGGAGTTGGAGGGTACGCTGAGGGGTGTCTCCAACGAGTCTTGGGAAAAGAGACAACGATCTCCATCGGCCGGATCCTCCACCCCAGCCCCGCCTCCCCCGCCGCGAATAAAGACTGGCCAGGCCAAGCGACCGCCCAGTTAATCCGACAGGGTATTTGGGTTCCTTGAATAGGAACCACGGAGTACACGGGAAGCAGGGGGAATAACCACGAATCGAACGAATCTTACGAATGGGAAGATTGCAAAGACTAACCTCATTGAATGGCCCGAACTAAAGATCCTTAGGCACGAAATCATGGGTTGCATCCTGCATCGGAGCAACTTGTGACTCAATGGATATCCCCCCTTCTTCAATCTCGATCGTCGTCATTCGTTGGATTCGTTCGATTCGTGGTTTTTTCTTTCCGGTTACGATTATTCCGGTTCCTCCAGAAGAACAGTCGCTGTTTCGTTAAAATCGATCGTGGACCTCGGGCCGGGGGGGGATAGAATGGCTTGAATTGATGAGCGAGGCCTCGTAGGTTCGAGGTGAAATCGACTTTCAACGTTTAGTAAGAATTCCATGAGCAATCGACCTGCGACTCAGCCCAACCAGGAACTAGCGATCGAGGAGAATTCCCCACCGGACTCCCCGTCGCTTCTCGATCCCTCCCCCAGCTCCTCTGCTGCTGCTGCTGCTCCTCTTGGCCCTCCGGGGAAGAACGTCGATTCCAAGAAGCTACACCTCCCCTACAAACCCCACGTCTCCGCCGGCTGGAAGATTCCCGGAGTAGCTCAGTACAAGGTTCAGCAATGGCTCGCCCAGACTCGGCTGGTCAACAGCTGGGAGGATAATCGTCGCGCCCTGACCGATAGCCAAATCCGAAAAGAAGCCCTCTCGCTGATCTACCGGGCCAAGAGTGGAGAGCCGCTCGACTCGCTCCTCCCCGAGACCTACTCGTTGGTTCGAGAAGCGGGACGCAGGTCGATGAACATGCGTCACTACGACGTGCAGATCCTCGGGGGAACCTGTTTGTTTCACGGCTGCATCGCGGAGATGCAAACGGGGGAAGGAAAGACTCTTACGGCAACGTTGCCCCTAGTCCTTCACTCGTTGGTGGGCAAAGGTGCCCACCTTGCGACCGTCAACGACTACCTAGCCGAGCGGGATGCGGAGTGGATGCGTCCTCTTTATCAGGCTCTCGGGCTTAGCGTTGGAATCGTCCTTACCAATCACAACCAAGATGAACGGCGTCGGGCCTACAATGCCGATGTTACTTACGGGACCGCCAAGGAGTTCGGTTTCGATTTTCTGCGGGATCGTCTGTTGATGCGAGCTCAAGGTCGCGCGGTCGATGACTTCTTAGGAGCTGGTTCGCAAGAGCGTTGGTCATCGACAGGGGAGCAGCCCGTTCAGCGAGGGATGCACTTCTCTCTCGTCGACGAAGCGGACAGCATTCTTATCGATGAAGCGAGGACACCTCTGATCATCGGATCGTTGGGAGACGAAACACGGGAGCTAGTCATCGCAACGTATCGATGGGCTGCTCAAGTCGCGTCCCACTTCGAATTGAAGGAGCATTTCACGATCGAAGAGGATACGAAAAAGATTGAGCTCACAGCGAAAGGTCGGCAACTGGTCCGCTCCCTTCCCCGCAACGATTTGATGCGGCTCGCGGCTCTCGTCGACCTCTATGAGTTTACCGAGCGCGCCATCAAGGTCGCGAGAGACTACCAACTCGATCGGCAGTACGTGGTTCGAGACGGGGAAATCGTGATCGTCGATGAGTTCACGGGACGTCTGGCAGAGGGGCGCAAGTGGCGCGACGGGATTCACCAAGCGATCGAAGCAAAGGAAAACATTGAGGTCTCCGTACCGACGGGGCAAGCGGCACGTATTACCGTTCAAGATCTTTTCCTTCGATACAAACGACTCGGGGGTATGACAGGGACAGCAGCGACGAGCGCAGGTGAGATGCGGCGAATCTATAAAACCCCCGTCGTGCAAGTCCCGACGAACAGACCACCCAAGCGAAAAAAGCTCCCCGATATTGTCTGCCCCGACATGATGACGAAGTTTGAAGCAATCGTCAAAGAAGTGAAAGAGGTTCATGCGAAAGGACGTCCTGTCCTGATTGGGACTCGATCGATCGACAAGTCGGCCATCCTAGCGCAGTTGCTTCGGGATGAAGGAATGGCTGTCCAGGTGCTGAATGCTTACGAGGTCGAACGCGAAGCGGATATCGTCGCTCGGGCCGGAGAGTATGGGGCGATCACCGTGGCGACCAACATGGCGGGACGGGGAACCGACATCAAACTCCAAGATGCGATTCGAGAGATCGGGGGCATGTTTGTCGTCTGCACGGAGCTCCATGATGCCGCTCGGATCGACCGGCAGTTGATCGGTCGCTGCGGTCGTCAAGGAGACCCGGGAACCTACCGCCAATACTTGGGATTGGACGATGAAATCCTCCGAAATGGACTCGGGGTAAAAACGTCAGAACGGATGAAGCAACTGGGGGAACGAGAGGTGAACAACCCGAACGCGACGGCGAAGCTGGCACGCTTTGCATCGAAGTTCAAACTAGCTCAACGCAAGGTGGAGAAGAAGCATTTCCGAGATCGGATGACCCTGTTGTATCACGAGAAGGAGCGAACGAAGATTCAACGAGAGATGGGACAAGATCCCTATCTCGATACCGCAGAGTAGCCTGTTCTATGCTCAGCTCCGCAACCGACGAAGCGTTAACGCATCTATCGATCCTCAAACCTCCTCCTCGACGCAAAAGCACTTTTGCCCTTTCCGGGTTTGCACCGCTGATCGACTCGTTCTTGCTGGGTGAAGAAAACTCAGCGATCAAGGAGGTATCGGACCCCACTGCTATCTCCGGGTTGCATAAACGAAGCCCTCTTTATCTGTTCGGTCCGACTGGAGTGGGGAAGACTGCGGTTGCGATTACTCTTGCGACCCGTTGGGTGAACCTCCAGCCTGATCGCACCTACCACATGATCCATGCGCTCGACTTCGCGCGGAATCTCGTCTTGGCGATCGAATCGGATGATATGTCCCGATTTCGAGAACAGTTTCGAAACTGTCACTGTTTGCTGATCGACAACGTACACGAGTTGGCGAGCAAGGATTTCGCGCAAAGCGAATTGGTGGAGGTTCTGAACACGCTAGAAGAACGAGAAACACTCGTTCTGTTTACCTCGACGGTGCTCCCCCCTCTCTTAACGAACTGGAATCTTGCGTTAGCTAGTCGGATGATGGCGGGGCATAGCATCGAGATATCCTATCCAGCCTGTGCAGCCCGGTTCGAGTTGATCAAGCAATTGAGTCTAGCCGGAGGAGGAATCACAGAGAGCGAACTCCAAGCATTGTGTCTTCAGTTGGGGCTTCAGTCAGGTGAGAATCAATCCGCATTGCAGCTCAAGGGACTGCTTGCTCGCTGGCAGCACCGCCGACGGACTATCGAGGAATTTGGGGGTGATAGTGGAGAGGAGTTGCTCGACGCGATCATCGACAAGCAAGAGAAAACGCAGAGAACGCCGTTAGAGATCGCAAAGCTTGTTGCGAGAGAACTTCGGCAAACGTTGGAGCAGATGCGAGGTCCCACTCGCAAGTCAAGCGTCGTTCGCGCGAGGGGGTTAGCGATGTACCTGACTAGACAATTGACCGACACCTCCTATCAAGCGATTGGAGAGTTTTTTGGAAACCGGGACCACACCACCGTTATGCATGCTTGTCGGAAGACGGAAGAGGATCTGACAACCGACACGGAGCTAGCTCGGTGTGCTGATAGGTTAAAGCAAAAGCTCCGATGAATAGTAGCGGAAGGGCGCGAGCCTGGGCTCTCAAAAAGTTGGCGTTGTGAGAATTTAGGTTTGCGCAAGTTTTGTTCTCTGATTCGCTTCTTGTCCGACCGGGGCTCGCCCCCGTCGGACACCGCTTTGGCGTCCGGGGGGAGACAAGCTCCCACCCAGACGGAAGCCAACAGGAAAGCGCTGAACAGGCCTAGTAACCCAATAGTTACAAACATGGGCCAGACGCCCATGCCACTGAATCTCAGGCCTCCAGGAAATCCATATGTGTTGTCCTCCGGGTTCCAAAAAGGGAGCGAATTCACTCTGCTAGTCACGGCTTCTATTCACAGCCTTACGAGCTACAATACCTTAACTGTAGACACTGTGAACAGTAGGCATGCTTTTAAGCTAGCGTTAAGTAATGCGATGCCAATAGGTTTTAGAACAAGGCTTAGCGCCAGCCGTAAGGCGCACAGATTTGTCGTTTAAGGTAATCGTTTCTGAATATCCATCGCTTTGGTATGCGATTTGTGAATTTCGAAAATTGTCGTACCATCGATGCCATAGACGTGACGGTCAAACTCGTCACGACTACCATGTCAAACCCTCGGATCTGAGACGCAATCGAAGGAGCATCCGAAAACTCCGTGCAAGGCTCGGGCGACGATGCTGATTGTGATAAGAAGAGACCGAGAACTCGCGTCGTAGTGGAGGATCCCTGTTTCCACCGAGTAAACTCGGTGGGGAACTAGGTAGCTTGGGTGTTAGTGTCTAGTGCACTGATCCTCGCTTCCACCGAATAAATTCGGTGGGGAGCCGGGTGAGGGGAGCGGAGATCTAACTTGCACTATTTCGGTTTCAACACGACGCTCCCCTGCGTCCCCCGCGGTTAAATGGAATCCCCCTCTTCCTCAAGTCTCAAGCCTCACCCCTCAAGCCTAGACGGTGTGTTTCACACACCCTACTGCGCGGTTAGTAGTGCGGAGCCCATGGTTACGCCGGGGGCGGGGAGATGGCTTTCTCCTCTCAGATAGATATCGATCGCCCGGGCGGCTCCGCGCCCTTCGTTGATCGCCCAGACGACGAGGGACTGGCCGCGGCGGCAGTCTCCTGCAGCAAAAACGCCGGGTACACTCGTTTCGAATCGGCCATGCTCCGCTTGGTAGTTGCTGCGCGGGTCAAGCTCCAAACCGAGTATCTCGCTGACATAGTGCTCGGGACCTAAGAACCCCATCGCGAGGAGTACCAAATCGGCTCCGATGATCTCTTCGCTTCCGGCAACCTCTTCCATCGTAAACTTCCCATCCTTCTTCACCCATTGAACGCGAACGGTTTTGATCCCCGTCACATTTCCCTTCCCGTCGTCGATGAACTCCTTGCTGAGAATGCAATACTCCCGAGGATCTCGACCGAACTTGAGGATTGCTTCCTCGTGTCCGTAGTCGCTACGGAATACGCGGGGCCACTGAGGCCAAGGATTGTCAGGAGCCCGATCAGCGGGTGGCTTGTCGAGCAATTCGAAATTGATCAACTCGCTGCACCCGTGTCGCAGACTCGTTCCGATGCAGTCGCAACCGGTATCTCCCCCCCCGATCACCACAACCCGCTTTCCCTTCGCCGAGATGTAGTTTCCATCGGCGTGTTGGCTATCGAGGAGACTCTTCGTGTTGGCGGTCAAGAACTCCATCGCAAAATGGACCCCCTTGAGCTGGCGACCTGGGATCGGTAGATCGCGAGGCTTGGTCGCACCGGTCGCCAATAGAACGGCATGGTTCTCGGCCATCAATTGCTTGGGATCGACATCCTTACCAACATTCGCGTTGGTCACGAACTTGACCCCTTCCGACCGCATCAGGTCAAGGCGTCGCTGTACGACTCCCTTATCGAGCTTCATGTTGGGGATGCCGTACATCAAAAGCCCCCCGATTCGGTCGGCTCGCTCGTAAACGGTGACGTTGTGACCAACCTTGTTCAACTGATCGGCCGCAGCGAGCCCAGCGGGGCCGCTTCCGATGATCGCGACGTTCTTTCCGGATCGCGTCGCAGGTGGCTTCGCCTCTACCCAACCTTCGGCATAACCTCGGTCGATGATCGCGTTCTCGATGTTCTTGATCGTTACCGGTGGATTGGTGATTCCAAGAACGCACGCTCCCTCGCAAGGTGCTGGGCAAACGCGACCGGTGAACTCGGGAAAGTTATTGGTCTTGTGCAGTCGATCCAAAGCATCTTTCCAGCGTCCGTTGTAGACGAGGTCGTTCCATTCCGGGATCAAGTTATCGACGGGACAACCTGTCGTCGATTGGCAGAACGGAACACCGCAGTCCATGCAGCGTGCCCCTTGCGTTCGGAGATGCTGCTCTTCGGGCTCGGTGTAGATTTCCCCGAAGTCGTTCAATCGGACGATCGGAAGTCGCCATTCTACCTTCTTGCGCTCGAACTCTTTAAAACCGGTTGGCTTTCCCATGCTTATTGCTACTTATCTTTTGAGATTGTTTTGGATCGGTTGAGGAGGAGTGAAACGCTTCTTTTCAGCGTTTCACTCGATCGGATGAATATAAAAAATGAACAGCTGCCTGACGTGGCCCGGGCGTCCCGCCCGGAGTCGCAAAGACTGTTCCGGGCGGGACGCCCGTGCCACGGTGGTAGATCCACATCTACCGCTCACCTAAGCGTTCGCCAGAACTTGTTCCTTGGCATGTTTCATCTCGTTCAAAACTCGCTTGTAATCGGTCGGCATCACTTTGATGAAACGACCGACGCTGCTCTCCCAGTCTCCCAGAAGCTCCTTCGCAACGGTCGAACCGGTCAGTTCAGCGTGTTTGGAGATCATCTCGCGAAGATCTTGGATCTCTTCAGGATCCTCGAGGGTTTCCAATTCAACGGTCCCGAGATTGCACTGGATGCGGAACGTATCGATATCCGCTAGGACATACGCGATCCCACCACTCATACCAGCCGCAAAATTTCGGCCGGTCGGACCGAGGATCGCTACGCGACCTCCTGTCATGTATTCGCAACCATGGTCCCCAACCCCTTCGATCACCGCTCGGCAGCCGGAATTTCGGACGGCAAACCGTTCGGCGGCTCGACCTCGAATGAAGATCTCTCCACTCGTTGCACCATAAAGGCAGACGTTGCCTACGATGATGTTATCCTCCGGTGGGAAGGTCGCCTTCCTATCGGGATACAAAACGATCCGGCCACCCGAGAGTCCCTTCCCAACGTAGTCGTTTGCATCCCCTTCCAGTTCGAGGGTCACGCCATGCGCGAGAAACGCGCCAAAGCTTTGTCCCGCCGATCCGACGAATCGGAGATGAATCGTGTCGGTAGGCAACCCCTTTTGGCCATGCACCTTGGCGATCTCGTTGCTGAGGATCGTCCCGACCGTTCGGTTGATATTGATGATAGGTAGTTCGACACGAACCGGATTGAGCGTGTTGATCGCATTCCAGCAACGGGGGAGGATCTGGGTCAAGTCGAGCGACTTCTCAAGACCGTGATCTTGTTTGTCGGTGCAACGAACCTGAACATCGGGTGAAGGCTTCTTGGCAGGCGCCAAAATCGGAGTGAGATCGAGTCCGTCCGCCTTCCAATGCTTGATAGCCGCGTCGACTTGAAGGAACTCCGAGCGTCCAACCATTTCATCGATCGACCGGAACCCGAGAGAGGCCATGATCTCTCTCGCGTCTTCAGCGACCATGAACAAGTAGTTCACGACATGCTCAGGTTTCCCCGCAAACTTCGCTCGCAATTCGGGATCTTGAGTTGCGATCCCGACGGGGCAGGTATTCAAGTGGCACTTACGCATCATGATGCACCCGAGGGTGATCAACGGCGCGGTGGCGAATCCGAACTCTTCGGCACCGAGCAAAGCGGCGATGACCACATCGCGCCCGGTCTTGAGTCCACCGTCGGTTTGGAGTGTGACTCGACTTCGAAGGTTGTTCAGGACCAAGGTTTGATGCGCCTCAGCGATTCCCAGCTCCCACGGGAGCCCCGCGTGCTTGATGCTCGTCAATGGGGATGCGCCGGTCCCTCCGGTTTCTCCGGCGATGAGGATGTGGTCCGCGTGGGCCTTGGCAACCCCCGAGGCAACGACTCCGACTCCCACTTCACTCACGAGCTTGACGCTGATGCGAGCCGCTCGATTGCTATTCTTCAAGTCATGGATCAGTTGAGCCAAGTCTTCGATCGAATAGATATCGTGGTGGGGAGGAGGACTGATCAGACCGACCCCGGGCGTGCTGTAGCGGATCCGAGCGATGTATTGATCCACTTTTTTCCCTGGGAGTTCTCCACCTTCACCCGGTTTCGCCCCTTGGGAGATTTTGATTTGGATCTCATCGGCGTTGGTTAAGTATTCGATCGTAACACCGAACCGCCCCGAAGCGACTTGCTTGATCGCCGATCGCTTGCTGTCTCCGTTCTCAAGAGGTAGGAATCGGACGGGATCTTCTCCACCTTCCCCGGTGTTGCTCTTTCCGCCGAGGCGGTTCATCGCAATCGCTAGGGTCTCGTGGGCTTCGGAACTGATCGAACCGAGGCTCATCGCGCCGGTGCAAAATCGCTTGACGATATCTTTGGCCGATTCGACTTCTTCGAGTGGAACCGGGCCGTTTCCTGCGGAGGGATTGAACTCGAAGAGCCCTCGAAGAGCATAGCGCATCTTCGAGTCTTTGTTGATGTGGTCGGCAAATCGACGATACGCGTTTTTGTCACCCGCTCGCGCTGCAACTTGGATATCCGCAATCGCGGCGGGGTCCCATCCGTGTCGCTCCCCTTCTGCTCGCCAATGAAACTCACCGACGTTGGCTAACATCGGAAGAGCATCCGATTTCGAAACGGGGAACCCTAAGGTATGCCGGCGAAGGGTTTCTTCGGCGAGAATATCGAATGAGCAACCTTGGATTCGGCTGTTAGTACCGGCAAAGCATCGCTCGATCACTTCGTCCTTGAGTCCGAGCGCTTCGAAGATCTGAGCACCTTTGTAGCTAGCAAGGGTGCTGATCCCCATCTTGGCCATGACCTTGAGCATCCCCTTTGCAACGGCTTTTCGATAGAGGGAGACGATTTTGGCATCGTCCATCTCCTTGAGAAGCCCGTCGCGGCTCGCTTGCCAAAGGGACTCGAAGGCGAGGTAAGGATTGATCGCATCGGCACCGTAACCGACCAACAAGCAGTGGTGATGGACTTCACGCGCTTCACCGGTTTCGAGAACGATACCGATCTGCGTTCGCTTCGCAGCGCGGACCAAATGATGGTGAACTGCACCGCACGCGAGCAAGCTACTAATCGCGACGCGGTTTTGCGAAACCGCTCGATCGCTGAGAACCACCATCGTATAGCCTTCATCGATAGCCTTCTCAGCTTCGCCGCAGATTCGCTCGATGGTTTCGACGAGTCCTTCCTTGCCGCGAGCGCGATCGAAGGTGATATCGATCGTCTTGGTCTTCCATTCCGATTGCGACATATGCTGAATCGCAGCCATCTCTTCGTTGGTCAAGATCGGGTGGGGAATGCGGAGTCGATGGCAATGTTCGGGGGTTGCCGTGAGAAGGTTCTTCTCAGGTCCAACGTAGCACTCCAGGGACATGATCACATCTTCCCGGATCGAGTCGATCGCCGGGTTGGTGACTTGAGCAAAGAGTTGTTTGAAGTAATCGTAGACCAAGCGAGGCTGGTCGCTCAAGCATGCGAGAGCCGAGTCATTCCCCATCGAGCCGATCGGGTCGACTTCGGTGATGAGCATCGGCAGCAACATGAACTGCATCGTTTCGATCGTATAGCCGAATGCTTGCATGCGGGAGAGGAGACTCTCTGGATAGAATCCATGTCCTTCTTTTTCCGTTCCGAGGTCTTCGAGATTGATTCGTTGCTGCTGAAGCCACTCTCGGTAGGGTTTCGACTTGGCAAACCCCTCCTTCAGCTCTTCGTCTGGGATCAAGCGTCCCTCTTCGAAGTCGATAAGGAACATACGCCCAGGTTGCAACCGTCCTTTCTCCTTGACGATCGAAGGATCGACGGGGAGAACTCCGACCTCGCTCGCCATGATGACCCGATCGTCGGTCGTGAGGTAATAGCGGCTGGGGCGAAGCCCGTTCCGGTCGAGAGTAGCGCCGATGTAATGGCCATCGGTGAAGACGATCGAAGCAGGACCGTCCCACGGTTCCATCATGCAGCTAAAGTACTCGTAGAACGCACGCTTGTCGGGGGACATCGTTTCGTGCTTTTGCCAAGCTTCTGGAACCATCATCATGATGGCTTCTTGCAGCGTACGTCCGTTGAGGAGAAGGAACTCAAGAACATTGTCAAAGTTCCCCGAGTCGCTGCAGAGAGGTTCCGCGACTGGGAAGAGTTTCTTAAGGTCTTCGCCGTAGAGTTCGCTCTCCGCACTTCCTTCGCGAGCGCGCATCCAGTTGACGTTCCCGCGAAGCGTATTGATCTCACCGTTGTGGCTCATGAAACGGAGAGGTTGAGCCCGGTCCCAGCTCGGGAAGGTGTTCGTCGAGAATCGAGAGTGAACCATTGCCAAGTGGGTTTGGAAATCCGGATCCGAGAGATCCAAATAGTAAGGAACCACTTGAGCCGGGGTGAGCATCCCTTTGTAGATCAACGTCTTGGTCGACAGGGAGCAAACATAGAACAAGGTACCTTCCTTGAGGCTCTCGTCACCGCGCAGCTTATGGCTCGCTTGCTTGCGAACCAGATAGAGCTTTCGTTCGAACTCTCGAGGTGTCAGCCCTTTGGAAGCGGCGATAAAGACCTGCTCGATCTTGGGTTCGGCTTTTCGGGCGGTGGGGCCGATGTCGGCGAAGTCCGCGAGCTGGGGGACTTCACGCCAACCTAGGAGGAGTTGACCTTCAGCTTTGATCAGGTCGTTCATGACCTTGCGACAATGCTCTCGCTCCTTCTCATCTTTGGGAAGAAAGATGTTGCCGACTGCGTAGTACCCCTGTTCCGGGAGTTCGACGTCGAATTCGGATTTAGCAATACGACGAACGAACTTGTCAGGCATGCCGACGAGAATACCCGCGCCGTCACCGGTATTCGATTCGCAACCGCACGCACCTCGATGGTCCATGTTTTTGAGGATCGTATCAGCATCTACAACGATTTGGTGGCTGGGGATTCCTTGGATGTGGGCGACGAAGCCAACACCGCAAGAGTCCTTTTCCAGATCGGGATCGTAAAGACCTGACTTTTCAGGGAAGCCGAGGGGTGCATTCATGAATCGTTTGCCAATTCTAAGTAAGAGGTTTCGATTAGGAGTCGCTGCCCGCGGAGTTCGGTGCAGCGATGGGTTTTGAAGCGTCTTGAGTTCGCGGGGATTAGCCTTCTAAAGAATCAAGACGCATGGGCGTGTGAATTGGAAAGCATCGCGCTCTCCGGAGCAGGAACGTCATGGTCCCATACACGGTTCTTCATGATTAAGTCCATAAAGTTGCGAGCCGCTCGGCTCAAGGAAACATCCCTCCGTTGAATAATCCCCAGAGGACGGGTTAGTTCGAGTCCTTCGCATTCGATCATCGTCAACGAACCGGCGGCTAGCTCGTTGGCTACGGTGAGCTTTGGAAGAAAAGCGACGCCGCTGTTCACGATGGCAGCATGTTTGACCGAGTCGATATTGTCCAATTCGACAACGACTCGCATCGTGACGCCGAGGGCTCGGAGCTCTTTATCGATCTCTTGCCGAATGCGAAGATTGTTCGCAAAAGCGACTAGCCCGACCTGCGAGAGCTCCTGAGGAGCGATTCGGCCGGAACGTCCCGCCGCAGCGAGTCGGTGACGAGGGGAAGCCACGAGGATCATCGGTTCGTGACGCCATTGTGTCGTCTGAAGGGTCGGATGATTTGCGTCAGGGTAGCTCACCATCCCGAAGTCGACAGTCCCTTGTTCGACCATGCGGTAGACTTCATGGGGATGAGCGAGTTGATAAGCCAGGGTTGCCGCTGGGAACGCCGCTTCAAACTTTTCGGCCAGGACCGGAATGTAGCTAAGCCCCATGGAGTAGATGGAGGCGACCACTACATGCCCGGTAACCTCCCCCGAATCTCCCCCTCCCAGCCGAACCTCGTCCACCAAGGCGTCGAACTGGCGAAGGACTCCGGCGAGCCCCTCGTAAAACTTCTGACCTTCGGCGGTCAGAACGAACGGGCGTTTGGAGCGATCGATCAACCGCACCGAGAGGAAATCCTCCAGATGCTGAACGCTCTGGCTCGCAGCGCTTTGCGTCATCCCATGCTCGACCGCAGCGTGCGAAAAGCTTCGCTTGCGGACCACGTCGTAAAAGACCTTGAGAGAGCGGATGTGAACAGCTCCGTGCGTACTAGCGGCTCTTCTATTGTTTTTGTTAATAATTCCACCTCTGTATTAAAACTCGCGATCCGAAGTCTAAACGACGGACGTGTAAACGTCAAGACTCAGAATTAAATTCGATAACTCTCGACAGGAAGTATTAGTTTAATAGCTGCAAAAGTGATAGTACAGCTAATAGTGGGAGCGATTCGTGGTTTGCAGAGCGTTTTCGGTGGATGAACCACGGATCGAATGAATTCTACGGAGCAGGTTTGAGGGGTGAGGCTGGCCCCACGTATAGAAGGGAGGAAGTGGTTTTAGATCCCCGGTAGGTAACGCTGTGAAGTATTCTTCTCTGGGAAATTGGGCGTTTCTTGTCCGATCGGGGCTCGTCCCCGTCGGACACCGCTTTGGCGTCCTAACGTCACGCGTTCTTTCTACGCCGAAGGAAAGAGCGAATTTGGCTATGATTTCTAGCACTCCTACCCCTCACCCCCAGCCCCTCTCCCCGAAGCGGGGCGAGGGGAGCAGAACTCTAAAGCGCGGCGCGTGCTAGGACGCCAAAGCGGTGTCTGGTGGGGACAAGCCCCATCCAGACAA
>CAYMXM010000035.1:0-18693 GCA_964394065.1 uncultured Pirellula sp.
AACGCCACGGGTTGTGATGGGGGGACGCTTCGCGTCCGCCCCTTTACCACCGATGCGTCAGGCCACCCTCGGTTCCTCTCCTCCCTGAAACCCAAAGGTTGCTATCAATTTGGGGTTGTCCAGAGAGGGGCGATTTACCATACTTTTCTTCGAAATATGCGAAATTAGGTTGAGCCAGAGCACGCGAAGTAGCGAGCAGCAGCGGCCGCCGGCAATCCGGGGGCCGTTTCGTTTTTGGACTCGACCGACGTATCACCCAACAGGTGCGGCACGCGAAAGCCAGCATCAGGAGAACTTACATATGGCAAGATACACAGGGCCTAAAGCTCGGGTCAATCGTCGCTTCGGCGCTCAGCTCTACGAGAGCGCAGGTGCGGTGAAGGCTTACGACAAGCGAAGCGAACAGCCACCCGGGATGCACCCGCGAAGCCGTCGGACGAGCAACTACGGCACCGCGCTCGCCGAGAAGCAAAAGATCAAGTACTACTATGGATTGGGTGAGCGTCAACTCCGTCGCTACTATCACGATGCGGTGCGCAAGACCGGGAACACCGGGGAAATTTTGTTGCTCATGTGCGAGCGTCGGCTCGATAACATTGTTCGACGCGTCGGGCTGGCGAAGACGCGACCTCAAGCGCGACAAGGGATCGTCCACGGTCACTTCAAGGTCAACGGCGTCAAGGTGACGAGCCCCTCCTATGTTCTTCGTCCCGGTGATGTTATCGAGATTCGCAGCAACGAAGCGATTCGCAACCTCTATCGAGGTATCATCGCCAACAACGCACCCGTTCCTTTGGACTGGGTTTCGTTGGATAGCGAAGGGTTGAAGGCGACGGTTCTAGGCCAACCTGGACCGAGCGACATCTCCCTCCCAGTAAACGCGAATATCGTCGTCGAATTCTTGTCGCGATAGTTGATTGTACCCTCTTTCCCTAGGGAAATGGCTCTTGTCTGGATGGGGCTTGTCCCCACCAGGCACCGCTTTGGCGTCCTAGCACGCGCTGCGCTTTAGAGTTCTGCTCCCCTCGCCCCGCTTCGGGGAGAGGGGCCGGGGGTGAGGGGTAGGAGTGTTAGGATGGATTAGGATTTCATCAGCCGCTCGCCTTAGCACCGAGATGGTTGTTTCCCCCTAGTATTGGACTTTGCGCATGCACGCACCTGTGGTTGTTTTAGGTGGTGGACCTGGTGGATACGCGGCAGCCTTTTTGGCGGCTGACGAAGGGCTCGAAGTGGTGATCGTCGAGGCGGAACCGCGTCTCGGGGGTACCTGTTTGCTTCGTGGTTGCATTCCATCCAAGGCCTTGTTGCACGTCGCCAAAGTGATCGGTGAAGCTCAGGAACTGACCGAGGAGTGGGGAGTTGCTTTCTCCCCGCCAACGATCGATGTCGACAAGGTTCGAGAGAGAAAAGAGAAGGTCATCAGCACTTTGAGTGGTGGCCTTGCGCAACTCGCGAAGCGACGCAACGTGAAGGTGATTCGAGCCCGAGGTCGCTTTGAAAACTCGACGACCCTTTTTCTCGAAGGAACGGACGAGTCGATCCCCGAAGATGGCAAGATCACCTTTGATTATTGCGTAGTGGCGACCGGGAGCGTCCCCGCGATGCCTCCTGCTTTCAACATCGGTTCTCCCCGGGTGATGGATTCGACCGGAGCCCTCGCCTTGGAAGATATCCCCAAGAAACTCCTCGTCATCGGGGGAGGTTACATCGGGTTGGAACTTGGAACGGTCTACGCGAATCTTGGCTCGGAGGTCACCGTGGTCGAAATGACCGATGGACTCCTCCCAGGAGCCGATCGGGATCTCGTGAAGCCCCTTCACAACCGCTTAAAGAAACTCTTCGACAACCGAATCTATCTCGATACGAAGGTCGGCTCGGTCGCCGAGGTGGGAGACCAAGTCGAGGTCACGTTCGAGGGGCCGGGCAAGTTCGGACATGAGCGGTTTGATCGCGTTCTCGTCAGCGTTGGGCGTCGTCCTGTTTCGCAAGGGCTGGGATTGGAGAACACCAACGTCCAAGTCAATCCACGAGGCTTTATCGTTTGCGATAAACAGCAACGAACGAATGACCCGCACATTTTTGCGATCGGTGACATCGCGGGTGATCCGATGTTGGCTCATAAAGCAAGTCACGAGGCCAAAGTTGCGATCGAAGTCATTCTCGGTGAGCCCGTGAGTTTCGATAAAGCAGCGATCCCTGCGGTCGTCTTCACCGATCCCGAGATCGCCTGGGCCGGGCTTACCGACGAGCAAGCCAAGAAAGAAGGACGGAAGGTCGATACCGAGATCTATCCGTGGGCTGCAAGTGGGCGGGCACAAGCATTAGGACGAACCGAGGGTTTCACCAAATGGCTCATCGATCCTGAGACGAGTCGAGTTCTCGGTTGCGGCATTGTCGGTCCAGGAGCTGGAGAGCTCATCGCAGAAGCAGTCCTTGCAATCGAGATGGGCTGCGAGGTTCGGGACATCACCGAATCGATCCACCCCCATCCGACGTTGAGCGAAACCCTCATGAATGCGGGTGAAGTTCACTTCGGCACCGCGACGGAAATCTACAAGCCCAAGAGGCACTAACTGGCTATGTCGATCTCGCTCATCGAGAAAACCGATCGGGTAGACGTGATGTTCGTCGGAGCGCATCCCGATGATTTGGAGTTCGCTTGCGGCGGCACGATCGCGGCCCTCGCAGATCAGGGCTACCAAGTGGGGATGATCGACTTGACCGATGGGGAACCGACTCCTCATTGCGATTGCCCAGACGTGCGACTGGCCGAAGCGACCGCCGCCGGCAACACCCTCGGGGTTCATCTTCGGAAGATTCTTCCCTTCACCAACCGTCGGCTTATGGATGGCTTTGAAGAGCGGGTCGCGTTGGCGAAGGAGTTTCGTAGATACCGTCCGAAGATGGTGATCGGATTTGGCTCGAAGACGCCGATGCATTCCCCCGATCACTACCAAGCGATGCAGATTACCGACGCGGCAGTCTTTTACTCGCGGCTGACCAAATGGGACGAGCACTTCGAGGGGCTTCCAGTCCACACCGTCGCGCGTCAAATGTACTTCCGGCTTCAAATCGAGCCCCTTCCCCTGCCGGGGATTTCTGGGGATATCACCGTCGATATCTCGCAGACGCTGGAGCGGAAGATCGAATCGATCGCATGCTATAAGACGCAGTTTTGCGGGATCAAAGAAAGGCTTTTGGAGCAGGTGCGCGGGGTGGCAATCGCCTCGGGATCGGCAGCCGGGGTAAGGGCTGGGGAAGTCTTTACCTCTGTGCGGCCCCTCAGCACGCCGGATCTCGTGCGAACGATGGGGTTGGCTTGACAACTCCCCACCCACGTTATACTCTTGCCTCTCACCAGCCGTGGCTCGCAACCAACCGTGGCCCGGGCGTCTCGCCCGGAGTTGCGAAGGCTCCTACGGGGGAGACGCCCGAGCCACGATAAAGATTCAGAATTGGGGAATTAGCTCAGTTGGGAGAGCGCTTGCATGGCATGCAAGAGGTCAGGGGTTCAAGTCCCCTATTCTCCACTCCTTATTTTCCGCTCCATTTTTTTACTACGGGACCGTAGCTCAATGGTTAGAGCAGGGGACTTAAGTGGCGAAGCCTAAGGCTGCGTTGTCGCATCACGATTCTGTTCGGTTCGTGGTAAGACGCGAAGCTATGGTGACGCTGAAAGGGTTGCTCGGTAATCATAAGGGTTGCTGAGTAGAATCTGTCAAACTCGGGGAAGGCTTCGTTCCTGAACGGTAACCCTTCTGGGACATGTTAATCCCGAGCCAAGCCGGCGCAGTGTTCAATTCACTTTTAGAATTGTGATGCATCGGAAGGTGTAGAGGCCAGACGGCAGACATAGATCGCTCTTCGAACCGATCCTCTTCCTGCAAGAAGAGGGGCGATGGTTTGAGTCGACTATGAAGGGATGGTCCAGACCCCAAACTCGAAAGAGGCGGTGAAAGCCGTAGGTGGTACGCATAATCCCTTGGTTGCAGGTTCGAATCCTGCCGGTCCTATGTTTTTCTCAGCAAGGGTTTTTCGATAAGGGGGCGGACGCGAAGCGTCCACCCATCACAACCCGTGGCGTTAGCGAGGGACTGCGTCGCGAGTGCACGTGGCCCTTGTCGAGAATATTCAGGCGTCGGGTGGCACGCCCCTGAGGCACGAAGGGCGCGCTACGAGACCTGGATCGGATGCCTGCCCGTAGGGTGTGTGAAGTGGTCGCCACTTCCATCTCAGCTCCAGATGGCGTACCATCAATCTTTCTATCGCAATCACCTGAGGCTCCTAAGCGACCACGGAACACACCGTTTCAGGCTTGAGGGGTGAGGTTTGAGACTTGAGGAAGAATAGGGCTTTCGCCCTTGACCGTAGGTCAAGGAAGGGTAGCCCCGGGTAGGGGCGTTTAGAACTCAGGCGTGGGGCTTGCCCCACGTAAGGAAGGGAAAGAGTGGTTTTAGAGCCCCGGTAGGGGCGGGGCCAAAAGGGGCCGAAGTTTGGCCCCGCCCCTACCGGGGCTCAAGATATCTTTGGCGGGTATAGCGTGGGCCGAGGCCCACGCCTAGGTTCGAGACGCCCCTACCGGGGCTACCAGAAGGTCGCCAAATCGCTACGCGATTGAGAACCGGAGCGAATTATGGCAACAACTAGACATGGGCAACTCGAGAATACCTGTGGAAACCAACCTATCAGCTATCTGGGGCTTCTTGATCGCGTTCCTGCTCGGAATGGGGTTCGCTCATGCGCAATCCAGCGAGAACTTGGCGATCGCTGAACCCCTGACAGAAAACATCCCTCTCTCGGAACCGGAGAAGGAGAGGCTGAATGGACTGTTCGAAAAGCTCCACTCCTCCAAATTCCAGGAGCGAGAGGATGCCACCACGGAGCTCGCTCAGCTCGACGAACGCTACCTAAGCGAATTGAAGGAGAAGTATGGGCAGGAGAGGGCCCCCGACGCGAAAGCAAGACTCTATGGAATCGTCCTTAAGTTAGAAGCAGAGCGGGGGCAACGGATCACTCGCGAGTTCATGCGCCTCCCCAATGCGGAAGAGTCGCACCCGTTTCGCGGGTGGCGAAGCTTCATAAAAGCTTCTGGATTCAAGGATCGAAAAACCAAAGCCCTCTTCCTGCAACTTTTGGAAGCCTATCCCTGGTTGGTTCACGAAGAAATCACTTCTTCTCAAGACGCGTATGAAAAAGGAGTTCGGGTTGCGTCCGAGATCTCTCCACGCCTGGATGTTGCCGGGGAAGTGACAGAGGAAGATGGGATTGCTCTGGCTTACACGATCGCACTTTGCGAAGAGAAGCTCGACGTGGGGTTGGAAATGACGGGGCATCGCGTTTTTTCACGCCACCCTTTTTCGACCCGCCTCGTCTCCGTGAATCGTTCGGCCATCAGCAGCTCCTCGAATGCGATTTTGACTTTCTATGATAAGTTCGCGACGCATGCGAAGAACAGACGGCTCATTCTTTTCAGCTGCCTGAACGGAGGGATCCCGGCAGCCAAAAAGATTGCGGTCGAGATATTATCCAAGCAGGATGCGACGAAAGATCTGGAGCTGTTCGAACTCTCGATGCATAGCTTGGCTCGCTTCGGCACGGAGGAAGAAATTCCCATCGTGGATAAATGGCTAGAGGACGAAACGGTGGTTCGCGAGCAGGAGCAAGTTTTGTTGCTGAGTCCTGAAGGGGGTAGGCCAGTACAGATCGAGGTTCAAGCCAGAGATCTAGCACTTGCAACGACCATGCTGCTTCACAAGGAGAACCCGTATGTGCTCCTCCCCCACTTTCGCCCCCATCCCCTTCGAGGTTTTGCGACCGAATCGGTCGGGCATCCCAGTAAAACCACGAAAGCGGATCGAGATGCGCTCCTCAAACGTTGGCGCGAGCGTTTAGAGAATATGCCTAAGACGCTTGAGCCCTGATGTCGAAGCGAACGGAAACTCCCCCGAGCGATTTGGAGGACTATCGATGGCTGAACACGCCTGAGGCGAGAGAAGCTTGGGCATTATGGCTACAGAATCCCAACGCCCCCTTTCCTCTACGTGGCCCGGGCGTCTCGCCCGGAGCAACCTTTTCAATTCCGGGCGAGACGCCCGGGCCACGAACAAAACACCGTTTGGCGATCCTTCAAACGCAACTATCTTTTTTGAAGACCTCCAAAGAGAAGTTCCCCGATCCTGAGCATTGGTTTTGGACGAGAAAGTTGCTGGAGCAATCGAGCGACTATTGGTGTGCACACGAGACGGCGTTGGATATTCCGTCCGGAATTCCAGTCGTGGATCTTTGCAGCGGTGCAGGTGCTGATGCGATCGCAATCGCGAAGAAGGGTCATGCCGTTACCGCATACGATATCGATCCCGTCGCCAACGCCCTTCTCACCGCGAACGCCTCCGCCAACGGGACTTCGGTCGAAGCGATTCTTCGTTCCGCCGAATCGGTGGTTGCATCGGAAGACTTTTTCATCCATATCGACCCCGATCGGCGCGGGATGGGGGCTCGCGTTACGTCGGTCGAGGACTTCCTACCTCGTTGGGAAAGTTTGGAGCCGATGATCGCTAAGAGTGCAGGGATCTCGATGAAGGTGGCTCCTGCAACTCGGTTTGAAAGTGAATGTGAGCCCCCCCATGTGATTCGCTTCCTCTCCCGCAACCGATCGGTTCGTCAACAGCGATGGATTTGGAGGGGGGAGCGTTGGCCGACCGATTCGATCGTCGTGAGCGTCTATCATCGTCAACGGTGGGACCACGAGGTCTTCGATCGAAACGAGGCGCTCAACGAGCCATTCGAAAAGAGGAGTGGATTGTTTACCGATCGCTTGGAGGCATTCGTCGGTGATTACGATCCCGCGATTCGAGCGGCCGGCGTGGCATCCCGGTTTGCAAAGCGATTGTCGTGTCAGCAGTTGCACGAGAATGGATACCTTATCGCTTCCCAACCGATAGAGCACCCGATGGTTCGATGGTTTCGGGTGATCGATCAGCTTTCGATGGATCGAAAGAAGCTGGTGGCGTTCAGCCGGACAACCCCCGCTGCGGTATGGGAGCTCAAGAGTCGCGGAGTAGAGTTTCCGCTGGAGCCCCTTCGCAAACAGCTCGTCACCTCTCCCGAGTCCGATCGGCAATTAACGATTCTCTTCACCCGAGTCGGGAATCGCAATCGAGCGATTGTGGGGGAAGAGCTGGATGTAAGGGGATGAACCACGAATCGAACGAATCTTACGAATGAGGTTTGAGGGGGGATGCGAAGCGTCCCCCCATCACAACCCGTGGCGTAAGCGAGGGACACCCTCTATAACAACCCTCATGAATGAACTAAACTGATCATCTATGCGATGCAGGCCGAGGGGGCTCCCCATTCCTGGAACGGGTTCAGGAGGTTGAAATAGGATCGCGTCTAGAAATCGTTTGAGGAATAGCTCGGATGGGGTTGCGGGATTTTTATCAGAATGGAAAAGGACTCTCGTTCGAGCTTTTCCCTCCCAAGAGTGATGAAGGAGTTGAGCAGCTCCTGACGGCTGTTCGCGAGTTGCTCGATTTTTCTCCTGACTTCTTTACCTGCACCTACGGCGCTGGGGGTTCGACCCGGGATCGAACGTTGGAGGTATTGCAGCGAGTCAAGGAGACCACCAATCTCCCCGTAGCATCCCACCTGACCTGCGTAGGCTCGACCGTCGACCAGCTGCGAGACTACCTCAACGCAGCCATCGCCATCGGTACGGATTACATCGTTGCCCTTCGGGGGGATCCTCCCAAAGGGGAGACGGTATTTCAACAAACCGAAGGGGGATTGCGATACGCGAACGAACTGGTCGACCTGATCGCTTCCGAATACCAGCAACTCGGTATCTTGGTCGCCGGCTATCCTGAGGTTCACCAAGAGGCTCCCAACGGAGAGGTCGACTTAGAGAATCTTAAACGGAAGGTCGATGCGGGGGCCGATGTCGTGGTCACCCAGCTCTTCTACGACAACGACGACTACTATCGCTTTGTCGACCGATGCCATTCCATCGGAATCGATATCCCTATCATTCCGGGGATCCTGCCGGTCACGAATTTGGCTCAAATCCAACGCATCGCAAATTTGTGCAAAGCCAAATTACCGAAGTCTCTCCTCGAGCGGCTCGGACAGAATTCAGAGGCCGAATGGCAATCCCGAGTCGGAATTGAATACGCGCAAAGCCAGGTTGCTGATCTACTGAAACAGGGAGTCCCTGGCGTTCATTTCTACGTGTTGAACAAATCGCAAGCTACTTCGGAAGTTCTCAAAGCACACTGGTCTATCGCTTAAACTATGTCCACAAAGATTGGTTTTCTCGGAGGTGGCCAGATGGCCACCGCAATCGCCAAAGGAATCCTCGCTGCGAACCTCAACCATTCCAGCGACCTAGTTTTCTATGAACCGAATCAGGGGCAGCAAGGAAAGCTGCGAGAGCTTTTCGTCGACTGCAAAATTGCCGACACTCCCAAGCAACTATTCGAATCGACCACCCGGGTCATTCTGGCGGTCAAGCCGCAGGTCCTTTCGGAGATCGCGATCTCCCTTCGCAACTTTGCGAGACAAGAGCATTTGCTCGTCTCGATCGCAGCAGGGATTTCGTTGAAGAAACTCTCGGATTGGTTTGAAAGCGATCGCATCATCCGAGTCATGCCGAATACCCCATGTCAAAGTCGCCAAGGAGCGAGTGGCATTGCCGTAGGCAAGGGCGTTTCTTCGCAAGACACTGCTTGGTGCGAGTCGATCTTCGGTGCAGTTGGTCGTTATGTTCGCTGCACAGATGATCAACTCCATGCCGTCACCGGTCTTTCGGGATCGGGTCCCGCCTACGTGTTGATGATGATCGAGGCGCTAAGCGATGGAGGGGTTATGGCGGGGTTGAGCCGCCAAACCGCGCTGGAGCTTGCGGTCCAAACCGTGCTCGGTGCGGCGGCGATGGTTCAAGACACGGGGACGCATCCCGCGATCTTGCGAGAGCAAGTCACCAGCCCTGCAGGTACGACCGCTGCCGCACTAGCTTCCTTAGAACGCTCCGGATTTCGAGGAGCTGTTATCGATGCGGTTATCGCAGCAACAGAGCGTTCCCGTGAGTTGAGTTAGTTGCCGCGCAGTCGTAGAACCGCTGATCGGGGACCACGGAAAACACGGAAGACACGGAAAAAAGAGGTTAAAGGCTAAAGGCCTAAGACTGGGCTGGCAAAAGGTTGGTGTTGTGCTCATATTGGTTTTTGCGCAAGTTTCGTTCTCTGATTCGCTTCTTATCTGTGTCATCGGTGCAATCCGTGGTTCTGAATTCACCTTGTTACCTTTAGCCCCTGTCCCCCTTCTCGAAACAACTTGGAGCAGTGGATGTTCCATCGGGCTAGGCGGAACAAGGCTGCGGTCTTTAGGCAACCCAATCCATAGGTGCATGAGCGAGCGAAGTTAATCGACGAGGCCTCTGCGAAGTACTTCGTGGGACAGGAGACTTCACCGATTTTGAATCCGAAGTAGATGATCTGTGACAACATCTGGTTGTCGAAGACGAAATCGTTCGAATTCTCTTCGAGAGGTAGTTGCAAAAGGACTTCTTTGGAGAAGGCCCGATAACCGGTATGGAACTCCGAGAGTTTCGAATGCATGAGGGCATTCTGCACCAGGGTCAATCCGCGGTTCGCGATGTACTTATAGAGGGGCATGCCGCTTCGGTGGGCCTCTCCCCCCAAGATTCGACTCCCGATAACCGAATCGTACAGACCGTTGCCGATCATCGATGCCATGGCGGGGATCAGCAATGGAGTGTATTGGTAATCGGGGTGTACCATCACCACGATGTCCGCCCCGAGTCCCAACGCCGTGGTGTAGCAGGTTTTCTGATTCCCACCGTACCCGAGATTCTTGGCGTGACGAAGAACGTGAAGCCCCAAGCGTTGCGCGATATCGACGGTATCGTCGGTGCTGGCGTCATCGACCAGGACGATCTCGTCCACCAAAGTTCGGTCGACCTCTGCGCAGGTCCTCTCCAATGTTTTAGCCGCGTTGTAGGCAGGCATGACTACGACGACCTTGCGATCTTTAAACATCCGGTTGCTTTCTATCCCGCGGTTCCGATCCGTTTCTCGCAACAACGATCAATGTGCCACCATGAACCGTCCAACTGCTTAGCCATACGGGTAACAAACCGAGGGCGCTCAGGGTGGCACCACCGAAGTAGTTTGCAGTACGAATCGGCAATGTGGTTTGAAGGCGTCGTCCTGTAACGAGCTTGAAAAACAAATTTGGAGTACGATTCCATCGATTCAGTATACTCTGTACCCAACCCATCCAATCGTATTCGAATTCAGAACAATGCAATCGGTGGGCCTCCATGGAGTGATTGTTCAGTAAACGAATCAGCGAAGGTTCCGTGAAATGATAAAGGTGGCGAGGAACGTCTAGGTGAAGCCATCCGGCACCGAAAACTTGTGCTTGGAAACTCCCCGCATCCGGTACCGCAATCACCAACACGCCGTCTGGTGCCAACATGGACTGGAGGGCTGCCACGGTCGAATTCAAATCGGGGAGATGCTCCAGCACATGCCACAAAGTGATGCAGTCGTACCGTTGGTCCGATCCGATTTTGTCGAGCGCATCATAGACGTCGATCCCCTGGTTGCGAGCGGTTTGCGGGTACTTCTCGACACCAGCGATATGCCAACCTTCCTTTTGAGCCCCCTTTAAAAATGTCCCATCTCCGCATCCAATATCCAGCAGTCGGCGCGTTCCGGATGGTCGCAAGGACCGGAGGATTCCAAGACGCCGTCGATCGCAAAGCCCTGCGGTGAAACCGTGTCGCCCCCCATGGTAATCGGACTGATAATACCGATCCAAATCCTGGGGAACGGGATAGGTGATCATCAGGCCACAACCGTTACACGCAGCTATGGAAAAAGATTCCAAGCTATCAGCATCGACGACTCGATCCCAACGCGGAACGACGGATTGATGGCAGACAGGGCATTGAGAGACTTCAGGTTTCAGGGATCAGACTTCAGGGGATAGGACAGGGAAGGATGGCGAACGGTAAAAATAATTTTACCGAGGTAATCGCGGAATACGAACCCACCTTGTATAGCGACAGTTAGAAAACCACGGATTACACGGATGGCACGGATAAAAAAGAGCATCACGCAAAGGCGCCAGCGTGCAAATCGCAGAACCCATCTTTCCATTTCTTAGCGCTTTGGCGCCCTAAAGTGGTCCGCGCTTTTTGCTATCCGCTCCCCTCGCCCCTTTTAGAGGAGAGGGGCTGGGGGTGGGGCCGCCCCCCCAAAAAAACGCCATGTCAACACCAACATTTTGACAGCCCACCGTAAACAACCTTTGCCCTTAAGCTTCCCCTTTCGTGCTTTTGTGTCTATCGTGGTTCCAATCTGCTACAATCGACCCAACACACGCCCGAATACGCCCGAACAAATGCAGGTACTATCATGCCCCTTGGTATCGATCCGCTCGTCAATTTTGCGTTCGTCAAACTCTTCGCATCCGAGGGGAACGAGCCGATTAATTTACGGAAAGACCGAGGACAAAGCCATGTACGACGCCAGTAAGAAAATCGAATGCGACCTGCTAACCTTAAAAGAAGAACAGGAGAGGAGGCTAGAAGAAGGTATCCAGATCGGTGAGAAGCGTGGCATCCTGATCGGCAAGATCCTTACACTGGAAGAGATCCTCGATCGCCCGCTGAGTACCGAATTGGAGCTAAAAAAACACCCCCTTGAGGCACTCACCTTGCTCCTGCAAAAGCTCCAGGAAGATCTTCGCAATCGGACATAATGGTGCTGGACACCGGAAAAGGGGCCAGGAGAGGTTACATACGATAACTACTCAAAAACATCTGAATTGCCGACGTTGTGATCTCTTTCCTCCGTTTCGGAGTCGGGTTGGGTTCGCCTACGAGGAGCTGAGGCCAAATGCAGAAGGACTCGAGGAGGGCGAGCAACTGCCTTGCTCCCATCCGAACATCAAATTTCTTGAGACGGCCGGCCTTCTGCGCCGCGACGATCCAATCGCATAGGCTCCCTTCAAAGATCTTGACCTTCCCAAACATCTCCCTTCCAAGTTCCGGGGCTCGGATGAAACGAGAGATAAGAACTCGCCCAAGGGTTCTCGAATCGGGACGGCAATGAAACGCGATAACTCGCAAGCAAAACTGCTCAAGCTGCTCAGACAAGGGAGAGTCGTCCGAGTAGGCCAAAGGTACCGCATCGTGCGCGTTCTCTTTCAAACGCTTCACGATCGCTTCGAACAACGCATCCTTGCTGGCGAAATGATTGTAGACCGTCCTTTTGGAAACCGCAGCTCTCTGCGAGATGGCGTCCATGCTGGCATTGTCAAATCCCAGTTCCCCGAAGGCGGCGATCCCCGCCTCAAGAATAGCATCCCTCTTCCGGTCGGTCAGGCGTTTTGCGGTACTCATCTCACCTAAACTTTTCTTCAAATCGGGCTCGCCAACTCGTCTCGGGAAAACTACACTGTGTAGTGTACATTCAGTTCCTGACCGAATTCAACCCTATCTCGATAGAAATATGCGGATTCTCTTACTATTGCTTTGCCTCCTCTGCTTTGCAGGATGTCGCCACTCCTCGGACGCTCCTCCCAAAGAACCAACACCCCAGGCAGCCCAACAACAACGAGCGGTTTCTGTCGAGGTCGCGGTCGCAATCACCGCTAAAATCACCGACTACCGAGAGTTCACCGGAAGAACGGTCGCCTCCCATGCCGTCGAAATCCGACCTCGCGTCAGCGGGTACTTGAAGCAAGCCCCCCACAATTTGGAAAAAGTCGTCGATGGAGCCAGCAACGCAAAGGGTGAAGAAGACGACTCCTCTCCCGAGAGTGAGAAACGGGATGAGCCCTTATCGGACTCCATCAGGAACCCCGGAAAACCGTTTAAGGTAACCGTCAAAGAGGGGGATGAGGTCAAAAGGAATGAACCCCTATTTCACATCGACCCGCGCCCCTATGAGATCGCCTTGGAGCAAGCCAGCGGGAGCAAGCTCGCCCTGAAAGCACAAAACGTTCGGTTTAAAAGCGAACTGGCGCGACTCGAAAAACTCAAACTCTCCAACTCGATCAGCGATTCCGATGTCGAAGCAGCCCAAGCAAGCGTCGATGAATCGGCTGCACAGTTGAAAACCTTAGAAGCGTCGATCGAACGAGCGAAACTCGATTTGAAGTTTACTCGGATCCTCGCACCGATCGATGGGGTGCTCGGTCGAACCTTGGTGATGGAGGAGAACATTGTCAAGGCTGACGATACGCTCCTGACAACGATCGTCTCCACCAATCCGATCCACGTCTTCTTCGACATGGACGAGGCTTCCTACCTCGCTTATCGACGCATGGTCACTTCTGGAGAGCTCTATGACACGGAGGGGCGAGTGCCTGCCCGGCTTGCTCTGACGAACGAAAATGGATTTCCTCACGCTGGGCACATCGACTTCGCCAATAACACGACCGATCCGAATTCAGGGAATACCCTGATCCGCGCGGAGTTTGAGAACGAGAAGAAGCTTTTGGCCCCAGGGTTATACTGCCGCGTTCGCGTTCCCTTTTCTCCCGAGCATGAAGCGGTTCTCGTTCCGACGAAGTGCTTAGCGATGGACCAAGTCGGACGCTACGTGATGGTGGTCGGTCCCGACAAGATCGTTCAACGTCGCGCGGTCCGAGTGGGGAACGTCCACTCGACCCACACGGTGATTCTCGAAGGACTCGAACAGAATGAACTCGTCGTGTACGACGGACTTCAAAAAGTTCGCGAGAGGTCCTTGGTCGAGTACGACGAAAAATCAAAAAAAGCTCCTTCGTTTACCCCCGCTCGGGACGAGGAGTAAGCGATGAGTATTTCCAGCTATTTCATCTCGCGACCTGTCGCCAATGTCATCGCCATCCTCACCGTGATCTTTGGATTGGTGGCGCTTGTAAATCTACCGGTCGAACGTTATCCGAGCATCACGCCACCCACGATCCAGGTGACCGCCTCCTATCCTGGGGCGAATGCGAGCGTCGTCTCCGATACGGTTGCCTCGGTCTTGGAAGAACAGATCAACGGCGTGGAGCACATGCTCTACATGTCCTCGACCTCCTCCTCCAACGGAGCCTACTCCCTGACGATTACCTTCGAGGTCGGAACGAACCTGGATCAAGCGCAGGTCCTTGTTCAAAACCGAGTGGCTCTTGCTGAACCTCTTCTCCCGGCCGAAGTTCGACAGCTCGGGCTCACGGTGAAGAAACAATCGACGAACATCCTTCTGGTCGCCTCTCTCACTTCACCCGACAAAACGTTCGACAGTCTCTTCTTGAGCAACTACGGCAACCTTCGTCTTCGAGATGAACTGAGCCGTGTGCCTGGAGTGGGGGACGTGACCGTCTCGGGGAGTGGAGCTTACAGCATGCGAATCTGGGTCGATCCAACGCGACTTGAAGCACGGGGATTGACCTTTCAAGACCTCCTAGCTCAGCTCCGACAACAGAATGTGCAGGTGGCTGCCGGCCAGCTCGGCCAGCCTCCCACCGATTCCAATACTGACTTCCAATTGACGATTACCGCCCTAGGGCGATTGACCGATCCGAAACAGTTTGAGAATGTCATCATCAAGTTCTCCGACGACGGCTCGTTGACCTACTTGAAAGATGTCGCAAGGATCGAAATCGGTGCTCAATCCTACGATTCGTATGCGCAACGGGGGGGAGTCGAGTCGGCGAGCGTTCTCATCTATCAGCTACCGGGTGCAAATGCCCTTGAGGTCGCCGAGCGCGTTCATGCGGCGATGGATAAACTGGCGGAGTCCTTTCCGAAAGGGATGCAATACGACATTCCTTTCGATACAACCTCGTTCGTCTCCGCCGCGATTCATGAAGTCTATAAGACGTTGATCGAGGCGGGGGTGCTCGTCCTCATCGTGATCCTCGTCTTCCTGCAGGATTGGCGCGCGGTCTTGATTCCAGCGACGACGGTTCCGGTAACGATCATCGGAGCCTTTGCTGCGATGCCTTTCATGGGATTCTCGATCAATCTATTGACCCTCTTTGGGTTGGTTCTCGCGATCGGGATCGTGGTCGACGACGCGATCGTCATCGTGGAGAACGCGGCGCATCACATCGAGAAGGGGGAAGCACCCAAGATTGCAACCGAGCGGGCGATGCGAGAAGTGACCGGCCCTATCATCGGGATCACCGCAGTTCTCATGGCGGTGTTCGTGCCAACGATCTTTCTCGGCGGGATCACCGGCGAACTTTATCGGCAGTTCGCGTTGACGATCGCAGCGACCGCGATGATCAGCGGTATCAACGCACTGACGTTGAAGCCTGCTCAATGCGCGACTTGGCTCAAACCTCCGAAGGAAAAGAAGTTCTTTCTTTCGGTCTGGTTCAACAATACGTTTCGATGGATTGAAGGTTGGTACATCTTCGTCCTCAAGGGGGTTTTGCGCGTATGGCCCGTGACCCTTCTCGTTTTTGTGGGGCTTATCGGGGGGACCGCTTATTGGTACACGAAGACTCCGACTGGGTTCCTACCAACGGAAGATCAAGGCTACTTGATCACGGCGATCCAACTTCCAGATGCAGCCTCCCAGACGCGCACGAAGGAGGTGATCGAACAGATTAACGATGTCTTTCGTGAAACCGAGGGAATTGATACCTGGTTTACTCTCGGTGGCATGTCCCTTCTGGAGGGGAGTCAAGCATCGAACGCGGCGACGATGTTCATTCGGATGAAGGACTGGGATGAGCGAACGACGCACGAGCTTTCGCAGGAAGCGATCGTCGGAAGGTTGATGGCGAAACTCGGTGCGATCGAAGAGGCGTTCATTCTCGTCATCACTCCCCCCGCGATCCAAGGGCTCGGTATGAGTGGTGGATTCGAGATGCAGGTCGAAGATCGAGGAGGTGTCGGACTCGTGGAGCTTCAGACTTCCATACAAAATATTCTTGCTCGGACCGCTGAACGCCCTGAACTTCTTCGGGTCAACTCCACTTTTCGCCCTGGGGTACCGCAGATCTACGCTGACATCGATCGAGCGCGCGTGATGTCGATGCAGGTCCCGATCGGCGACCTCTTCAGCACCATGCAGGCCGCCTTGGGATCGGCCTATGTGAACGACTTCAACCTGTATGGCCGAACCTTTCGGGTGACGATGCAAGCGGAGCAAGAGTTTCGAGACAGCATCGAAGACATTCGCAAGTTGAAGGTGCGGAACCGGCAGGGAGATATGGTATCCCTAGGAAGTGTTATGAACTTGGAGGACCGATTCGGTCCTCAGATCATCCGACGTTTCAACCTGTATCCTTCCGCGACCATCACCGGAGGGGCTGCGCCGGGAGCGAGTTCTGGAGAGGCCCTTCGGATCATGGAAGAGCTAGCCAAGGAAGAGTTCCCCGATACGATTGGCTACGACTGGAGTGGTGTCTCCCTCCAAGAGAAGAACGCCACGGGAGAAGAGGTCTATATCTTCGGTCTTGCGGTTCTCTTCGTCTATTTGATCTTGGCCTTTCTTTATGAGAGTTGGATCCTACCGATCGCGGTTATTCTAGTCGTTCCACTGGGGTTGCTCGGAACCATCGCGGCGGTTTGGTGGACTGGGATGGACAACAACATCTACGTTCAGATCGGGATCGTCCTTATCATTGCTCTTGCGAGCAAGAATGCGATCTTGATCGTCGAGTTCGCACGGGAGTTGCATGCCTCGGGTAAATCGGTTCGGGATGCGACGATCGAAGCCTCTCGCACTAGGTTCCGTCCGATTTTGATGACTTCCATCGCGTTTATTCTAGGAGTCTTCCCTCTCGTTTTTGCCGAGGGAGCTGCCGCAGCTAGTCGACGATCGCTAGGGACAGCCGTCTGTGGTGGGATGCTTGCAGCAACGATCCTCGCAATCTTTTTCACGCCGGTTTTCTATTGGATCTTCCAACACATTGCGAATTGGTTGACACCGAAGGAGAAGGCTTAGGACTTCGGCTTAAGGCCTAAGCCTCTCTTCATCAATCGTGTTCCCTGCGATCCAGCCGCTCATGAGGACCATGGGCATTCCGGGGCCGGGGTGCGCGGCGCCGCCGGCGAGATAGAGGCCTTGAAGATCTTTCGAGCGATTCGCTGGTTTAAACGCCCCAAGGTATTTCCCGTGACTAGCCAATCCATAGATCGCTCCGTTCAGAACACGGTACCGATTGTGAATTCCCTCGGGGGTCAACGTCGCCTCGCTTACGATCCGGTCTCGTATCCCAACCATCCCGCCGGTTCGCTCTAACTTATCGAGGATCACCTCGCGATATTCCGGAAGGATCTTGCTCCAGTCGTGCCCAGGGCGGAGGTATGGGGTGTGAACCAGTACGTATAGCGCTTCCCCACCGGGCGGAGCGACTGAGGGTTCGCTCACCGAGGGAGCGCAGACATACGCGGTTGGATCCGGAGCCGGCTCCCCTCGCTTGTAGATGAAATCAAACTCTTCGTGAGGATCGCGAGAAAAGACGAAGTTGTGATGGAGAATGTGTTCATACTTTTTGTCGAGCCCCAAATAGAGGACAACTCCCGAACAGGCGGGCTCGTACTTCCTTCTTTTCTCAAACCGCTTTTCCGTCTCGGTCCCTTGCAAAAGCTCTCGATGGGTCCGAACGGCATCGCAGTTCGAAACAACCACGTCGAACGGAAACTTTTCCCCGCTCGAGGTCGTCACGCCACGAACCCGTTTGGAGTCGTTGTCAATGGAGGTGATATCGGTGTTCGTGTGGATAACAACTCCCAGCTCCCTCGCTAACTTTTCGAGGGCGACCGGGACGGCTCGCGTACCCCCGATCGGATACCAAACACCTTCCTCGGTCTGCATGTGAGCGATCCCACAAAGGACGGCGGGGGAAGCTTCCGGGGAGGATCCGACGTATTGGGTGAAGTGATCGATCATCTGGGCTGCCCGTTCGTCGGAAACGCAGGAGCGCACCAAGCCAGCGACCGATCGCCCCATTCTCAAGGAGAGAACATCCTTTAATACCGCAGGAGAAAATGCGCCACCTACCTCCATCGTATCCCCGATTCCACCGACACTTCGCCAGAAAAAGAACTTGTCGGATACGCTGTGGAGTTGCTTGGAGATCTGCATGAACCGTTCATAACCAGCACCTGCACCTGGGGATTTGGCGAACGCATCGATTTTTTTCCGCATCGCTGGGATATCGGAGACGAGGTCGAGAACCGAGCCGTCTTCAAAGAAGCATCGCCACTGGGGATCGAGTGGGACGAGTTCCATGTAGTCGTTGAGATTTCGACCGGCCTCCTGGAAGATCCGTTTCAATACCGATGGGAGGGTAAGGATGGTCGGCCCCATATCGAAACGATAGCCGTCCTGTTCGTGGACCGCAGCCTTGCCACCGACCCAGTCGTTCTTCTCGAACAAGGTGACTTGGTGCCCCCGAGCGGCTAGGGTACAAGCAGCAGCGAGGCCAGCGAGCCCTCCGCCGACAACGCCGACATGAAGCACTCGCGAAGGCTCTTGAACCTGGATCATTTAGACTCCTTTGGGTTGAAAACTAGACGTATATCCGTAATGCACTGCTTCCAGAACGAGAGAGGCAACGAACAAGGTTATACCACCCCGAAGCACTAAAAGTCACCCACGACCTCCGGGGGGGCATGACGCATCGGTGGTAAGAGGGCGGACGCGAAGCGTCCCCCATCACAACCCGTGG
>CAYMXM010000036.1:0-18520 GCA_964394065.1 uncultured Pirellula sp.
CGGGGGTTTGGGGGCTGGCCCCCAAGGTGGCACGGGTTGGAACCCGCCAACGTAGACGATGTTCCTAACACTTCTACCCCTCACCCCCGGCCCCTCTCCCCGAAGCGGGGCGAGGGGAGCAGAGATATAAAGCGCGACGCGTGCCAAGACTAAAAACACGGAAGTTAATTTGGGACAGCCCCCTAAATCGCTTCTGGGCCTCGTTCGCCGGTGCGGATTCGGATGCATTCGTCCATGGGGAGGACGAAGACTTTGCCGTCGCCGATGGTCCCTTTCTCGCCGGATCGAGCTCCCTTGAGGATCGCTTGGACTGTCGGTTCGACGAATTCGTCGTTGACGGCGATTTGCAATTGAACCTTGCGAAGAAGATTGACCGAAAGGTCAGCTGCGCGAAACGCGGATTGCTGCCCTTTCTGCCGGCCATAACCGAGGCAGTCGAGGACGGTGAGCCGGAAGACTTCGACTTCACTCAGCGCTTCCTTGACATCTTCAAGCCGTTCTGGCTGGACAACAGCGATAATTAATTTCACGTTTCGAACCTAGCGTTATCCTATGATGAGCCCGATGACGAACAGGCCTACAAACAAAGCTGAGAGTAAAAAGCAGAGACTGGCCAGTACGAGCCCGACGATGACCATTCCATATTCTCTTTGAGGAGAAAGCCCTTCCCCGATGCGACGAAGCTCTCGTATGGCGAGGAGGATCGTGATGAAGGAACAAATCAGTGAGCCGAAGAAAGTAATGCAGAGGACCCAACTCACCATCGACAAGGAGAGAATCCAAATCCCTAGCCCCGCCGGTTGGATGGGAACGGATTCGACTTGGCCTGCCCCCCCGCCGAACTTTTCACCATAGATGTTCCGCGCATCTTGAACGGGGCGGCTTGGTTGCATCCTGGCGGCTTGTTGACGTTTCCATGCCGAATAGTCGATCCAAACGTCGGTCCCCTCGGGGCAGATATCGCAGGTCTCGTTGATCCGCCCTTGGGCTGCCCACTCTTGAATCGTTGGGTAGTCGGCCGGGCCAAAGGACTGGCCGCTGGGAATACGAACGTAAAAGCGCTCCGAGGAATGATTCCCCGCCGAAGGTACGACTCCCCCGAAAGTATCCGCCGCGAGAGTTTCCGCAGGAAACGAAGTGGGGGTGGAACTCAATTCCCGCCGCAATCGTTCGGAAGCGGAGGGGAGCTCAGGACCGAGTCTTTGGCTGGGAACCTCGCAGATCCCGTTGCATTTCGGGCAACGGACCATCAACCCCGCATACTCCTTTTCATTGCGAAGGGTCTCTCCGCAGTTGTCGCAAGTAGAAATGATCGACATGGTTAATGGTGTGTTAAGGGAAATGCGCTTGGGTAGTTTGGCCGACGCGTAAGCGAGGCCCGAAAATCACAACCCGTGGCGTAAGCGAGGGACAGCGCTGGCAACCAGGCATCCATCCAAAGTCTCTCACAGCACGCCCTTCGTGCCTCAGGGACGTGCCACCCGACCGCTGCGCTGAGTACGAGTACGAGTACGAGTACGAAGAGGATTTGTTGCGTTAAACTTAGCTATTGTCTCTACCACTTCTACCCCTCACCCCCAGCCCCTCTCCCCTAAAAGGGGCGAGGGGAGCGAGATCAAACTTCAAACTTCGAACTTCCTACCCTCCTCTTTTTTTCTTTCGGAGTTGGCGTTCTCGTTCTTTTTGCATTTTTTCACGCTCCTTCGGAGTTAACCGTTTGCCGGTTCCACCCTTGAGCTTCATTCCTTGCATGGGATTGAACGGGTTGTTCGCCATCATTCCCTGCATTTGGTTGAGCATCTTCATCTTGTCCGACATGGAACCGGAGGTCGCCATTTGAAGCATCGGAGCAAGCATCTCGAATTGCTTGATCAAGTCGTTGACCTGGTTGGGGAGAACACCACAACCTTTGGCGATACGACCTCGCCGGGATTGATCGATGATCTTGGGGTTGCGGCGCTCTTCGGCAGTCATTGCATCGACAATCCCGGTAATGCGGCGCATCTCGCGCTCGCTATCGGTCCCTGCCATCGCTTTGGAGATCTCCCCCATCCCGGGCATCAGGCCGAGCATCTTGGTCATAAGACCTGGCTTGCGTAGCTTCTGCATCATGTCGCGGAAATCTCCGAGGGTGAAAATCCCTTTGGACATCCGCTCTTCAAGTTCTTTTCGTTCTTTCTCGTCGATCAATCGGTGGGCTTCGCGGGCGACCTCTAGAATGTCCCCCATCTCCAGGATTCGGCTCGCCATTCCCTCGGGGCGGAAGGGTTCGAGCGCATCGAGATGTTCCCCTGTTCCGATGAACTTGATCGGAACCTCCGTGACCGCCTTCACACTCAACAGAGCCCCCCCACGGGCATCCCCATCGAGCTTGGTCATGATCACCCCGTTTAGGGACAAGGCTTCGTTGAACGCCTTCGCACTGTTGACAGCGTCTTGCCCGGTCATCCCGTCGACGACGAGGAAAACCTGCTCCGGCTGGACCGCTTTGTCGATCCGCTTGAGCTGCTCCATCAATTCTTGATCGATTGCCAGACGACCGGCGGTGTCGAGGATGACGACGTCGGCCCCGGCTTCTTTCGCTGCTCGGATCCCAGCTTGGCAAACCTCGACCGGGTCGGTCGCCCCCTCCTTGCTAAAGGTGCCAACCGAAAGTTGTCGTCCGAGAACATGGAGCTGCTCGATGGCGGCGGGGCGCTGCAAGTCGGCTGCGACCAAGAAAGGTTTAAACCCCTTTTCTTTGATCATCTGAGCTAATTTGCCGCAGGTGGTCGTTTTCCCCGCCCCTTGCAGGCCGCACATCATAATACTGCTGCACGCCCCCCGCTGGAGAGGGAGCGCATTGTCGACCGGACCAAGTAGTTCTACTAATTGTTCGTAGACAATTTTGACCAGTTCTTCGTGGGGACGAAGGGAGTGGAGGACTCGTCGGCCGACAGCGGCCTCGGAGACTCGGTCCATGAAATGCTTGACGACATCGACGTTGACGTCGGCATCCAGGAGGGATTTTTCGACCATGGCGAGTCCGTCGCGCATGTTCGATTCGGTCAGCTTCCCCTTTCCGCGGAGAACTTGAAAGGCGGATTGGAGACCTTCTTGTAGCGATTGAAACATCCAGGAAATCCGTGGTAGGGATGGGGAGTAGGAATAGGTCGGAGGAGGTACGAGGGAACTTTTGGAACGGACGAGTTCTCCAATGGGGGCGCATCGGTTTGCGTCAACCCTAACGATTATGCAGATTCCTAGTTAGTAAGTAAAGAAATTAACGTCACTTGCCACCCTGGATATTGCATTCTAGTCGTAGTGTTTCGTTGCAAAGCCCTTGGGTCGAATTAGACTCAAAATGCGACTCAATATACACCCATATTCAGTCCCTACTCGTAACTGCCCCGTTTTTGGCTCCTCAAGAGGTTCGTCAATGACCACCGTCGGCACCGGAAGTGGTTCTTTTTCCAGCAAATCCCCACGTAACGATCGTTCCAAGAAGCGCAAGCACCACTTGTTGCGTAAATCGTTGCTGGAATCCCTTGAAGCTCGCCAGCTCCTCGCGGTCGGTCCGCAGTTAATCGGCGTCCAGCCCAACGAAGGGGAACTTATTTCTCTCGCTCCTGGGCTATCGGGTCCGACTGTTTTGTCGACGAGTCCTCGCGAAATCGTTCTCCGATTCGACGATTCTGCCGGTATCGACCCAAATACCCTTTCGGGGATTCAGATTAAGCGGGCTGGAGCGGACGGGCTCCTCTCCTCTGCTTATTTGAGTACCGACCTGGGGACCAATGGGCGCGTCGTTCTCGATTTTAGCGCCTCCCTCCCGGGCCAACAAGGGAACGGGCTCGAACTGGTCTTCACCCAAGCTTTCCGAACCTCCGGGGTCAATGGGAACCCACCGAGCTGGCCTGCTTTGAGCGTGCAAGGGAATCGCATTTCGATCCAGGTCAACACGCACCCGAACTTCCGAACGACCGCTTCCGACCTGATTCGGGCGATGACCGAGGACGCATCTGTCGCTTCGAAGGTACTGGTGAAACGTCTTCGAGGCGCGGAATCGGAGATCATCGCCGATTACGTTCCAGTCAACCAAGTCCTCACTCTAGATGGGGCGGATGCTGCGCGCGTATCGAGCAACTTGAACTCAGGGACCAATACTCTACAGGTCGAATTCCTATCCGCTCAACCCAACTCCTCGAACGATGTTCGAGTTGAGGTGATCTCGCGCGATTTCGGTGGTCACACCCTTCCGATCGTTTCGGCCATCGGGAATACGGTGCGGGTCGAGGTGAACAGCAATAGCTTCTACTCGACCACCGTCAGCGAGTTTATCAACGCGATCAACAGTTCTTCCGAAGCGAGCCGGCTCGTCCGTGCTCGGCTCGTCAGCGGCTCTCCCAACACCCGAATCGGTGGAAATCCCACCACGTATTCCCCTCTCACGTTGATCGCGGGGGATGACGTCTCGATTCAACCCTCCTATGTCGGATTCGGCGAGACCGACCGAGAGGTTGTGATCCGATTTGCGGAAACACTTCCCGACGATCAGTATTTGATCGACATCATCGGAAGTGGCCCCTATGCGTTGCGAAGCGTCGGCGGGCTCCCGTTCAACGGTGGCGTGAGCCAAAGCGTCCGTTTCGACCTCGACCTTGGAACGACGATTCAGTCGGTGGTTCCCCAACCGGTTGTTCGCAATGCGAACGGCACTCTCACGCAGCAACGAAACGTCATCCACGTTTACTTCAACGATGACGATTTGAATCCCACGGAAGCAGCGAGACCTGAATACTACCAACTGGTCTATACGAACGACACGTTAACCGGAACGGATGACCACGTTTTCCATCCGGTATCGGTCAATTATGACTCGGTCCTCAATCGTTCGACGTTGACATTTGAACGGAACCTGGATGCGCTGGTCCATCCTGTCACAGGCGCCTCTCTTCCGATCACGACTTTGCGATTGCGAATCGGCAGTAACGAAGCGGCTGCACCTGGTGGAGTTACTCAGGTCGCTCCCGCAACGGAGCCAGGGACCCGATTTGATAACGCTTATAATCTCGGTGGCGGCTGGGCCGCGGGCGGTGGAGCGAAGGCGGTTGTCATCGATTCTCAAATCCAGAACAACTCTCCCTACCCTCTCGACTACCCGGGCGCAAACAACGAGGCTGGCAACCGAGACAATCGCTATCAGCACCACGTCAACTATGTCGATAACGACGGTATCGATGTCATCGTCTACAACTTTGCATCGACCTTGGGCAGAGCCAACAACAGCGTCCAGCTCAACGCGATCAACGACACTCAAAAGGAGTTGGTCCGCCAAATCTTCTCCCTATATGAAAAATATTTAGGGGTTCGATTTGTCGAGAGCGACTCGTTGGGCTTTACCGTCGCAGTCGGGGATATGCTCGCGATCAATCCCTTAACGGCCCTCACCGCCATCCAGGCCAACGCGCAGGGTGGCTTGACCTACGCTGCCGGTCCGCTCCTTTCGAACCCTGCGATTTCCGCGGTCATCGTCGACATTCAAGACTTCAACACCTCCGACCAAACGGTTTTCGGTTCGGAGATGTTCCGCTCGTTCATGCGAGGGATCGGAGTTTTGCTTGGGCTCGGAACCGCCGATGAATTGCCACAATCGACCGTCCAGAACAATTCCTTGATCGATACATTGATCGCCGAGGCTGTCTATCCGGGCAACCACGATATCGTTCACGGTCAGCACATCCTCCGACCGGAGGGAAGGGATGTCGATCTCTATCGATTCACCCTTCCTAGCCAAGGGGGACAGGTCAACATCGAAGTCGCGGCGGAACGGTTGAGCAATTCGAGCCTTCTCGATGCTTCGCTCCGTCTCTACCGAAACGAAGGTTCGACCGCTGCTCCACGTTGGGTAGAAATCGCAGCCAACGAGGATTACTTCAGCAAAGACCCACGGATCATTCTCAACCTCACGCAAGGTGGTGATTTCATCGTCGGGGTCTCGGCCAAGGGGAACACGTCGTATGATCCGAGTATCGAAGATTCCGGACTCGGAGGGAAATCGGAAGGGCTCTATCAACTCCGAATCGACTACCGCCCACCCGCTGCTGGAATGCTCATCGATGCCAATGGTGCCCCCACCCCACTAGATGGAGATGGAGATGGACGCCCAGGAGGTGTCTTCAACTATTGGTTCGTTCCAACGCGACCCGATCGCGCCTTACCTCCTGCCCCGGGAACCCCAGACACGTCTGCCTACACGATTTGGGTTGATAAGTCGGCTCCTGCTGGAGGAAGCGGTACCCTCGCTTCTCCCTATAACAATCTCACCACCGCTTTGGCCAATGCTTCGGCTACCGCGCAGGCCAATCCAACCGTCAACCGCAACGTCGTTGTACGGATTCTCGGAAACACCCAAGACCGCGCCTATGAAATCGGCTTCAACCAGTTCGGTGTACCACTCCCGGACGGATCTACTTTCGACGTACCGAAGAACGTCACGGTGATGATCGATGCAGGCGCAGTTATCAAGCTCGGTAGGGCTCGCATCAGCGCAGGTAGCTCGACGGTGAGCGTCGACCGAAGTGGTGGCTCCTTGCAGATTCTGGGGACTCCAGAGTCCAAGGTTATCGTAACCTCGATCAACGATCGACTCGGGAGCACAACACCATCGAGCCTCCCGCAAGTTCAAGCAGGCGACTGGGGCGGGATCGACTTCCGAAACAACATCGACGGTAGCGATGAAACCAGAACCGATCGTGAACGAAATGGCCTATTCCTCAATTCTGTGATGCACGCCGACATTCGCTATGGTGGCGGTCAAGTCTTTGTCGATGGTGTCTCTCAAGTCATCACCCCGATTCACATGGTTGATAGTCGCCCAACGATCATCAACAACTTGGTAACTCGGAGTGCGGATGCGGCAATGTCCGCCACACCGAACAGTTTCCGCGAAGACAACTTCCTCGACCCACGCTCGCAATCCAACGGCTACTTCATCGCGGACTACGATCGAATCGGTCCGGACATTCACGGGAATCGCGTGGTCGACAACACGCTCAACGGGCTTTTCATTCAAACCCGAACCGGGGCTGCCGACAAACTGGAATCGGTTACGGTCGCAGCACGGTTTAACGACCTTGATATTCCTCACATTCTCGGCGAGAACTTGGTCATCGCCGGTCGGCCGGGAGGAGGGATCCTCGAATTGTCGGCCCCTCCAGTATCCATCGTCACCTTGATCTCCGCAGGGACCGGGAGCTTGGGAGCGGGGACGTATAACTACAAGCTCGTCTACATCGACGCCCAAGGGAACGAAAGCCTAGCGTCGGTACCAACCAACTCGCTGACGGTCGGCGCAAACGGGGCGATACGACTTGATAATTTGCCACCGGTCGCCGCGGGTTCGAGCTATGTTGCACGCCGAATTTACCGAAGCGATGCGACAGGGGGAGGAACCTACTCCCTCGTCACCCAGATCAATGCGGTAGCGACTTCCTACATCGATAACGGCACGTTGACCGGTGCTCCTCTCGTGGAACTCGCAGCGAAGATCCGTCCTCGATTGGACGGTAGCTTGGTGATCGACGGCGGGATCATCATCAAGGCGCAAGGGGCTCGTATCGAGGTCTCCAACGGTGGAAATTTGATTGCGGAAGGATCTGCGGCGCTCCCTATCATCGTCACCAGTATCAACGATTCCCGATTTGGAATTGGAGGAACTTCGCGAACGAGCAGTTCGCTGGATAATCAAGTTGCTGCACCTGGGGACTGGGGTGGAATTTTCGTTGGGCATGCGAGTTCCGCATCGCTCGATCATGTTCGGATCGCCTATGCGGGGGGAACGACGCGACTTGAGGGGGCCTTTGCATCCTTCAATCCTGTCGAAGTCCATCAAGCCGATTTCCGGCTGGCGAATTCTCGCATCGAATTCAGCTTGGACGGGACGGAAAGCTCCCTCGAGTCGACCCGAACGGGACGAGGGACGAACGACGCTGCTTCGGTCTTTGTGCGAGGAGCCCAGCCGATCTTGGTCAACAATCGCTTCTCCGACAATGGAGGGGCGGCGATCAGTATCGACGTCAATTCGTTGAACTCGGAAATCGTGACTGATCCAGGACGTATGACAGGTTTCCTCGGTGAAGTCTCCGATCGGATCGATAACCGCGGGGCCTTGATCCGAGACAACCGCATCTCCCGAAACTCCCTCAACGGGATGGTTGTTCGGGGGCAAACCCTCACAACGCAAAGCGTATGGGATGACACAGATATCGTACACGTCGTCGATAGCACGATCACCTCGGACAATCTCCATACCTACGGTGGTTTGGTCCTGAAGAGCTCAGCCAACGAGAGCCTCGTGGTGAAGTTTGGTGGGGGGGCTGATATCGTGGGGCTGGTTGCGACGGGAACACCGTTGGACTATTCCAACCGGATCGGTGGAAGCATTCAAATCCTTGGGCAGCCGAACTTCCCTGTTGTGTTGACAGCACTAGCAGACGACTCTGCCGGAGCTGGTTTCGGTCTCGACGGGCGCCCTTCGTTCGACACGGACAACAATGGAACGTCGGGATCGATCTCGTCGGTCGTCGCGTTGCCAACCGGCCCCGAAGTCGATCGCGGAACCCTGATCGACAACGATGTGAATATGTCGACCCCTGGCTTTTTCTCGTTCCAACCTGGGCCTGGGGGGGATGCGACGTGGGGCGGATTCGCGGGGATTACTGCGCAAGGGACGAACAGGCTCCTCATCAACGAGGATGTCATCTTTGAATTCCTCAACGCTATCGATCTAGGCTCCGACGGGAATGCGTTCCTGCTATCCGGGACGACCATTACGATGCAACCCACCTTGGTCTCTCCTGACTTAGTCGTTAGCGAGGGGACCTTCGTTGGAAACGAGAACGCTCTCGTCCGATGGAGAGTCGAGACTCGATTCGATAATGGGATCGCCAAACTCTACAACACGTTGCTCCTCGACAGCGATCAACCCCTGGGCGATATCTCGTTCATCAGCTACCTGGATGAAGACATCGGCTTGCCCACCGACGATTTCTTGTACGTCGTAGGAACGCCAGGTGAGGAAGATTTCCGAGCCTACACCATTGATGATGAAGAGCGGGTCGGTTTCTCGCACGGTGGTGTTTATCAAACCGGTCCAGATCTCCAGAACGCCACCTATGCAGGGTGGGCAGCCGATGTGTTCCCTCTTTTGCGTCAGACGATTGCGACAACTGGGACCCAATACACGATTGCAGGGAATATCAATACCGACAATCTGCCTCCGCTCGAAGACCCGACGCTCGGACAGGTTTACGGGCTCCGGGACGTGACCACCGCGTTTACCTGGAAGACTGAGCCAACAGCGACGACAGCTCGAATGACGAGCTTCCTCGAGTTAGTCCCGACCGCGATTCAACGACAAGCTACTCCTGGAGCGTGGGATGGACTTACCATGGAAACCTATTCGAACGACCGCAACGTTGCGGTTGTTACAGAAAAGGAATCGGCTCGCTCGACAGCACCATCGACCAACGACACCCCTTCAACGAGCCAAAATATCGGCCAGCTCTCTCGGCAGTTTAGCAGTGGCGATGAGAACGCGCGATTGGGATTTGAAATCCACGGAGCGATCAACAAGCCATCCGATGTCGACGTCTATAGCTTTACAGCCAACGGTCGTACCGAGGTTTGGCTCGATATCGACCGAACCTCGGTCGGGCTCGATACGGTCGTCGAACTGATCGCTGCCGACGGAACGATCCTCGCCCTGTCGGATGATTCCTACCTGGAAGAAACCGCCCCAGCCACCCACCCAATCTACTCCGCCCTTTCCGGAAACTCGGCGAATCCTTTGCGCAAGAGCGCCCTCTCGCAAGTCGCCACCACTGCGCTCGGTGAAGCGCGAGACGATTTCAGCACCAATCTCAAAGACGCAGGACTTCGGGTCGTCCTCCCTGGGCAAGAAGGGGTTGCAAGCCTCTACCATATCCGGGTTCGAAGCAGCAATCAGTTTCCAGGACAACCTGCGGGAACACCTGCGTTGAGCAACCCCGCGTCGGTTGGGCAGGGACGGTCCAAGGGAACCTATCAACTCCAAGTTCGACTGAGCGAAGCGCAAGAATATCCAGGGTCGATGATCAACCATGCGGATATTCGTTATGCAACCAATGGGGTGACCCTCTCGGGTGTGCCCCGTCATTCTCCACTGGTTGGGGAAACAGCAGAAGTTGAAAATGCAAACGTCACCAACAACGCTTTTGCAAACGCACAGCACCTAGGTAACATCCTGGAAACGGATCGCAAAACGATTTCGGTGGCCGGCAACCTGAGCTCGAACTCCGACGTCGACTGGTATTCGTTCGACATTCAGTACCAACAATTGCTTTCCCCACTGGCGAAGTACCTGTCGACGGTGTTCGATATCGACTATGCCGATGGTATCGGGCGGGCCGATATGTCGATGTACTTGTTCAACGCTAATGGCAACCTGATTCACCTGGGTGAAGACAGCAACATTCTGGATGACCGCGCCACCTCTTTGCAGATGGCGAACAACACCGACTTGAGCCGAGGATCTACAGGGACGCTCGATCCCTACATCGGATCGGTCGAGCTGCCCGCAGGTCGTTATTTCCTAGCCGTAACAAGCGCTTCGCAGATCCCAACGGTTCTCGCCGACCGAAACAATCGGGACGCGGCGAACAACGATTCTACGATCCGCCTCCAGCCACTCAACAGCGGACAGTACATCGCCGAAGATCGAGTCGGTTCCGACCGAGAAGGTACGTCGGCTCTAGGACCGATCATCCCTCAGTTCTTGCCAGAGTCCTCCCGCATTGAATACATGCTAGGAGATGTCCCTCTTTACTTGGTCCGCCAAGTAACCAACGGCCCCTCCGAAGTATTCTTGGCTAATTCGTTCACCGGCCAGTTGTCGAACTTCGTCGGCTTTGCCATCGAAGACCTTCGAGATATCGCGATTCGACCGAATGGAGACATTCGTGGATTCCGCGGCTCGGTAGGAAATATTCGGAACGATGCGAACGCCGACTATGTTCTCATCAATCAAGGAACGGGAGCTGCGACAGTCGACGGTGACTTCGGAGCCGTCACTCGACGTCTGGGGGATGACTTGCAACTCACGGATGCCAATGTTGGCTTGACCTTCAACGCACTCACCTTTGCACAGCGATTGAGTGGTCAGGAAGCAGGATATGTCGTTGCAAACCGGGCTCCAGGGCTCGGCGTTACGAACACCAGCAACATCATCTATCGATTCAACCCCAACACGGGGGCAGGGGATGGAGCGCCCGCCAATGCGAATCAGTTCAACATCGTAACCGCCGGCGACCCCAATCCTCCGGATATCATCTTGGGGGCTGGCACCGATCTCAACGAGCGCGGATTTATTCAAACCTCGATTGCAGGGCAAGTATCGACAAGCGTTGCGGTGACCGAAGCAACCTCGGTTCGATCGGGTGTAACCACATCTCTCATCTCCGATGGAGACACGATCACTCTGCAGATGCTTCCAAGCACTTCGGTGGTCTTCGAATTCAATGCGGGACCATCCATCAGCTTGTTGTTGGATCCAGTAAACTTCCCAGGACGCGTTCTCTTTGAAGGGGATCAGTTCACACTCGATGGTGTGAACTATCGGATGACTAGCAACCCATCTCCACCGGCAACACCCGGTGTCCGCTGGGTTCAATACAACCCGAACATGAACAATGCTCAGTTCGTCTCGGCGCTCCGTCAGGCGATGGCACCCGGGATTCAAGTCGGGTTCGATGGAAACCGAGTGAACTTTAGCGGAGCTACAACGGGATCGTTCGGAACTCTCGTTAGCCGTGGGGTTGCCATGGATCGAGGCACCTCCGGAAACGTCGGTAGCGGTCGCGTCGCGGTCAACTTCCTCGCTGAGGATACTGCAGAGACAATCGCAGTACGATTGGCTCAAGCGGTGAACTCCGCTGGTTTCGCTGGCCTTTCGGCTGTAGCAGGTGGTAGCACGGTTCAGTTCGTCAATGCGAACGTCATGGCGACCACAGGGAGCTCTCGTGCGATCGGTATCGCTCCTGGAGGAACGATCACCGGTATCACCCAAATCGGAAACTTCTTGTATGCTGTCAGCAACCAAGGTGGTCTTTTCCGCGTTCCTCTCAGTGCACTGGAATCGGTTTCACCTGGCAACATCGGCCAGTATGTCACCACCTCTTACAATCTGACCGGTATCAATTTCACCGGTCTAACGGCAGGCCCCGTCAATGCGGGTAACGGACAATACGCGGATATCCTCTTCGGAACCGACGCCTCGGGTAACATCTACGCGTTCGATACCGCTGGAAATTTCGCAAATGTTTTTGCCAACGGTGCTCACCAAGTCTCGACGGGCATGTCAGGCCTTTCCGGACTCGCCTTCTCGAACCTCGATTTCAACCTTTGGCACGTCACCAATCAGCGAGCCACCAACCCAGGACACGGCATCATCGCTCCGAACGATCGAAGCGATATCGCTGCGAACGGTGGACAGAGCTGGTACTTCGGATTCGAAAACCGCAATTCCCACAACAATGCGACCTTCAGCAACTTCTCCAATCCCCTTGCGCAAGCCAAGGCGGACGGCACTCCTGTTGCCGACACCTACAACTTCCCGGGTGGAGCGATGGGTGTTCTCGAAAGTCAACCCTTCTCCCTGGAAGGGATGTCGTTTGCTGATTTGCCAACCCTCTATTTCAACTACTTCCTGAGCACCGAAGATACGAACTACAACGACTCGGGAACGAATCCGATGCGAGATTCTTTCCGTGTCTACGGACAAGGAGATGATGGGGAGTGGATTCTCCTGGTAACAAACAATAACCATACGACCCACCCCATTTTGGGAAATACCTATGAGGGTGCGATAGAGCGCGCGATCGATAACGATCCCAACTCGACAACAGCCCCTGGTACCGCATGGCGTCAAGCGAGAGTCGACCTCGGTGTACTGGCTGGCAACAAAGACGTTCGCCTTCGATTCGAGTTCAACACAGCCGGGGGCATGGGATATGGCTATACCGGTGGACGCGGTTTTGAAATGAAAGTTGTCGCGGGAAGTGAGTTGGCGGACGGCCAAACCTTCACGGTAGACGGACGACAATTTGAAATCGAGATGGGATCGCAATTGATCATCCCGAGCGGTTCTGGAATCCAGAACCTGGAAACTTTCACAGTTCTCGGTACGACCTTCACCTTCTGGAATGGAAGCGGTGCTCCTCCTGCCGGAGCGATCATCGAGTACTCGGCAACCGATACTCCAACCGAGCTAGCGAGCAAGATCTATGACGCGATCGATTCGGTGACCTTCAACCGCCCGGTCGACTCGGTGAACTTTACCGACCCAGCCGGTGGTTCTGACACCTTGGAAAGAGCATTGACCGTCGGCATCAACGGAGACTTGCGACGCGTTCGTGGCATCGGCGCGATCGGAGATAATAGCGCACTTGCTCCGAACGTCGATCGAGACATCGACTTGGTTCGGATGACGCTAGAGGCCGGGACCGAGTTGGTTGTCAGCGCGAACGCAACAACCATTGGATCTCCACTCGATCCTTACCTCCGCATCTTCGATCACCTCGGGCAACAACTCGCGTTCAACAACGACTTCGCAGGGTCCCGAGATTCGAGAATTACCTTCACCGTTCCCGCGAACGGCGTTTACTACATCGGTGTCTCGGGTTCCGCCAACACCAACTACAACCCGAACGTTGCGAACAGCGGAACGAACGGTGGCTCTCAAGGCCAATACGACCTGATCGTCGACGTCACCCCGCGCAACAATATGACCCTCGACGGGAATCGCATCCAACTCGACGGTGTGCGAAGCATCGACTTGCCAGCCGGCTCTTCGCTATTCATCGCAGGAGCGAACGGGCTCTCCAATGCCTCGGCGGTTCCTGTCTACATTTCGCAGAACATGACGGCCGAACAAGTTGCATCGGCAGTCAAGCAGGCGATGGAGCAAGCGATTGTTGGGAACAGCCGCTTCGACACCTTCGCGCAACGGGGCGTCTATCTCGACATGACCGGGGTGACCGTTACCTCCGCAGGACCGTTCACCATGTCGACCGCGCGGTTTGAAGATCAGTTTTCGGAATGGGGAACCAACGGACTCGGCCCCAACACGAATCCGCTTGACCGACCAGCGTTTCGAGCTCGTAACAACACCTTCGAAGGACTCTACCTGGACGACTTCATCATCGGCCTCGCCGAACGTGGAGAACAGGTCACCGGTGCACGCAACGATACCTCGTTCGTATCGACAGGTATCAACATCGGCCCACAAGGAGGAACCTATCAGCTGGAGATTCGAGGTGGTAGCGACTACGGAATTCCATTGTCGATCACGTCGCCTCGCAGCGACATCGAACTCTGGTTGTGGGACGCGTTTGCTCCGAATGCCCCTCAGTCGGCATCGCAATCGGTTACCTTCAACAGCGCTAGCTCGATCGCGGATGGTCAAACGATTCGAATCAGCGACGGAACCTACTCCGTGGTTCTCGAATTCGATGACATCTCCTTGCCACCGACATCCCCTGCTGCAGGTGTGCAACCCGGGAATGTTCGCGTTCCCTTCGATCCCACCGCAGGGGAATCGGGCAAGGTGATCGCATCTCGCGTGCGGGATATCATCAACTCCAACGTTGTTCAAGGTGTCTTGAAGATCGGAGCCATCTCTTCCGATGGAAGCACGAGCGGCGAGAATTCCAGCATCCTGTACTTCGTGGGATCGATCGATATCACGATTCCACCGAACATCGGAACGTATCAATCGACGAACTTGACAGGGGATCGCAATACTCCTCGCGAACAAGGACAGATTGTTGTCGAGAATACTCGAATTTCGAACTCGCTGAACTACGGTATCGTCCTGGACTCCGGAGAACGTGATCCCGATAGCAATGCCCCAAACCCTGGTGCCGTTCGAAACACAATCACTCTCAACAACCAGCGGCTCGCCCCTGGAGCGGTGATCGTTAACAATGAACTCCTCGGCAACATCGAGGGTGGTATCCGAATCGACGGAGATAACGCGGGGCCCGATGCCCCAGCGGCGACCGTTCCGTTTGCTCGTATCATCAACAACACGATCCTCGGTGGTACGGTCATCCCGGTCTCTACCCCGCCAGCGACGACGATTGCAAATGATTTCTACACGATCGGAAGCCTAGCGTTCGCCGATCGAGTCGTCAGCTACAATCCAGCTGCTGGTGGGGGCCCTGTCCCCGAAGCAGGACTTCAAGATCCCAGCGCAGCGCTCGGCGTTCCTAACTTCACCGGTATCGGTGAGCCGTTGCCAGGGGAAGGTGCTGTTTCGCTCGGACGCGGGGGTGTTCTCGTCCTTCAATTCACCAACAATGTCCTGACCGGTTCGAACGACGCTCGCCCGGATTTGGCGATCTACGAAGTCGGTACTTCGGAAAACGTCCGTGTCGAGGTCAGCCCAGACGGCGTGAACTATACCTTCGTCGGAATCGCTTCGTTCAGCAATCGATACATCGATTTGGACGCCTACGGTTTCAACAGTGGAAGCTTGCTCCAATATGTCCGTTTGACCGATGAATTCAATCAAGGCCCGACGACCGGTACGAACGTCGGCGCAGATATCGACGCGGTGGGTGCCCTTTCGACCCGACCTGGTTTGAACTACACCCCCGCGGGTGTAGGGATCTCGGTAGGCCCGAACGCGAGCCCGACCCTCCTCAACAACATCGTTGTCAATCATGAGACAGGGATCGCTGTCGATCCGACCAGCAACTCGACCGTCGTGGGTGGAACATTGTTCCAACACAACGGACAAACCGTGACAGGACTAGCCAACAACGGACAGTTCCCGATCGTCGTCGATCCTTCCGTCCCACTCTTCCTCGATCCATCGACCGGCAATCTCTATCCGGTTCCTGGCTCGAAGGCGATCGATGCCTCGATCGACTCCCTCGCGGACCGAGCAGCCCTCCTCGCCGTGAAACAGTCCCTCGGATTGCTTCCTTCACCGATCATCACTCCTGCAACCGATATCACCGGGCAGCTTCGAGTCGATGATCCGACGGTTGCGACCCCTCCAGGGATGGGACAATCGGTCTTCAAGGATCGAGGGGCATCGGATCGTTCCGACTTCACCGGCCCGATCGCAGTCGTCATCAACCCAGTGGATAACGATGCATTGGGAATCGATCTGAACGCACAAGCGGGCGTGGTCCAAGTCGTCGGCCAAGCATTGCCATACTTCGACATCCAACTGGTCGACGCTTCTGCGATCACAAGCACTTCCCAAGGAAGTGGTATCAATCGAAACACGGTCTCCCCGAATGCGATCCTCGTGACGAAGAACGGTCAAGTCCTCGTCGAGGGGCTCGATTATCGATTCGCGTATGACACGATGAGCAATATCATCCGGCTAACCCCGCTCGCCGGACTTTGGGAGAGCGAATCGGTCTATGAAATCCGATTCGTGAACACCAATGAATCGATGATCCAGTTGAGCGATCCACCCTCGATCATCGATGGAACCGTATACACCGTCATCGATGCGAATGGGAACAGCCATTACTTCGAACTCGATACCGGATTGCGACTCGCAGTCCCGCAATCGGTGAACGGCGTCGCACATACCTTAGCCGATGGTGCGACTTTCACAATCGATGACGGCACTCGCTCGATCACGTTTGAATTCGATCTGGATGGAACGTTAAACGGAGCGAGCACCCTGGGCATCTCTCTCGGGCTTCAAGACACGCCGAATGAAGTCGCAGAAAAGATGGTGATTGCAATCCGAGAATCCGGGTTGACTCTTGGCGTCAAGCATATCGGTGCTGGACAGTTGCAAATCCTGAGCAGCCGCTTCGTTAGCTTCAATGCAAACGACACCAACATTTCCGTCTCTGGCAACACGGGGGTCGCTCCTACGTACGGTTTCCGAGTCCCGAGTGTCAACGGGGTTCCAATGGGGATCGCCGATGGAGATACCTTCTCGGTGCAACGTGGCAACACCATCGTCACCTTCGAATTCGATTCGAACGGCACTCTTTTGAATCCAACGAGTGTTCGAGTACCTCTCGGTGCGACGACCGATGCAGTCGCTTCGGCGGTGGTTCAAGCGATCAACAGTTCCAACATGGGACTCAGTGCAACCCACTCGGTGGGCGGCATTATCTCGGTCGGAACACAGGCGGACCTTCGTCTCCAGTCGAGCGGTGGCATGCTCGTCATCGGTTCTCCAGGACGTGGAGCTAACCACGCCGTACAGATCGACTTGGCGACCGTGCAAACCGCCGGACAAGCAGCAACATTGCTCTATCAGGTCATCGCCAATGCGAACCTCGCCGGAATCACGTTGACTCAGTTGAACTCTCGACTCTTCATCGAGGGGTCCCTCGGAGTCGCTGGCCTCAATTCGGAAAAAGTGACCGGAATTCGTGACGTCGCTGGGAATCCAATGCGAGCTACGGAACCGGACGGATCTACGGCGGTTACAATCTTCCTCGGGCAAGCCCTCGACTACGGGGATGCACCCGATCCAATCTACGCAACTCGCAAGAGTAGCGATGGACCACGCCACGTGGTCGTCGAAGGCTTCTCCATCGGACCGACAGTCACTGCCGACGCGGATGCACGGCTCGACAACCTCGATACCGACGATGGTGTCACCATCCAGTCGATCGTTGCGGCCTACACCGGTACGATCGTCGTAAACGTGCAGGGAGTCACGACCTCCCGACCAGCCTTCATCAACGCTTGGATTGATTTCAACGGAAACGGAATCTTCGAGGCAACCGAGAAGCTAACCGTCGGTGGTCGCATCTCGAATGGTAACAACACGATTACGTTCAATGTCCCATCGACTGCGGTGACGGATCGAGATGTTGCACTCCGAGTTCGAATGAGTTCGACCGAAGTCCTCGGCCCGACTGGTTTGGCACAGGATGGTGAAGTGGAAGACTACATGGTCCGCATCACCAAGACCCTGTATCAAAATCCAAGTAACCGCTTGGACGTCAACGGGGACGGACACGTTTCTCCGATCGACGTTCTCCAGATCGTCAACTTCGTCAATGCGAACGGACCTCCCCCGATTCGACTCCCTGCGGGACTCGTGACTCCACCTTACGTCGACGTCGACGGGGATGGTTACGCGACTCCGCTCGATATCCTCGAAGTCATCAACTACATCAACTCCCGCCCAGTAACGGGTGGTGGTGCAGAGGGTGAAGGGGAAGGTGAATCGAGCTTGATAGTGGTAAGCAACACTACGTCACCGACTCCATCAAGCGATCAATGGATCTCTGCTGCAGTTGCCGCGCCGTTGCCAGAGAAGACTTCGACGGAGTCAAACGAGAGCGTAGTTTCCTCGCAAGTCGACTCCAGCAGCTCGAGTGTTGACCTCTTCCTCGCCGACTTTGTCGGATCGACCGAAGTAGGTCCTCAACTCCTCCTCGACGATCTCGATTGGTCGCAACTCGCCCCTGTGATCGAGAAAGAAACCGAGGAAGAAGACTTCGGC
>CAYMXM010000037.1:0-18380 GCA_964394065.1 uncultured Pirellula sp.
GGGTGGCACGTCCCTGAGGCACGAAGGGCGTGCTGTGAGACCTGGGATGGATGCCCGGTTGCCAGCGCTATCCCTCGCTTACGCCACGGGTTGCGATGGTGGACGCTTCGCGTCTATCTCCCAATAGTTAAATATGGGCGAGACGACCATGCTATGTTGTTAACTGATTCCTCTTTACTTCGGCAGGCCAACGAGAAGCGCTGTGTTCTATTTTGAGTAAGGGGATCTCCTGCCAGGCAGCGTTGCGTCCCAACGCTTCGATCAACAACTGAGCATGCAGTTTGGCGGATTTGCAAGGCTGTGGTTGCGTTTCGGAGAGAACGATCATCTTCGTATCGATCCCGACTGACTTCGCCGCATGAAGGGCGCAGAGAACTTGGTGAACCAATCCCAGCTTCCAACTCGCGACTAAGATCACGGGAATCCCCATCCGCTTCACCAAATCGGCGTTGGTCAACTCGCTGGAGACTGGAGAGAAAAGCCCGCCGGCTCCTTCGACAAGGACCAGTTCATTCTCTGCACGACTCGCCTCAAACCCGGAGAAGATTTTTTCCTCGTCGACTCTCTTACCTTCGAGCGCCGCCGCTACGCTTGGCGCAAAAGGAGCCGTAAATCGTTGCGGAGAAACCGATTCGAAGCTTCCTCTACAGCCCGTCGCTTTCCATAGTTTCTCTCCATCGGAACCAGTCGCCGTTGGGAATCCGCTCGCGACCGGCTTGTAAGCGGCAACTCGAATCCCTGCGCGATAAGCCGCCTCGGCGAGCAAACAACCGACGTAGGTCTTCCCCACATCGGTATCGGTACCTGTTAAATAAATTGCATCGCCAGGAGGGGGCGTTTGGAAATGCGATGGAGCATTGTTCATGGATAAACTTCGATTGTTGATTGGGGAAAGCTCTATGCCCTCCACCCATATTCTCACAATCGCCTGATTCTACAAAAATACAAGCCCGACTCGCAGATTTTGAAATTGCGATATTTAGTTGTTCTTTCACCGCGCGGCAGGTGAAGGTCACCCTCCCTTCCGGGGAGGGTCGATCCAACGGATCGGCGAGGGGAGCGGATATCCATCGACACCGGTTTTAACCCGGCGAACCTCCGCGTCCCCTGCGTTAAACTCGTCCGCGACGGACGGCTTTATTCGTTTGCTAAATACTCCGTAGTGCGTACGCCGGTTTCGTAGCAGTCTTCATCAATGTATCGGCATCGCGCGACTCGAACCGTTGCGGTTGCGACTGGCAAATAGATCTTGAGGATTTGGTCGGGATAGAACTGATGCCCCCCGAGAATGGACATGCCCGATTGCGAAATATCCCGTAGGATGCATCGAGCGGTCGGTTGCCAAACACCGAGGACTGCCGGCGCATACTGGCATTCGACGATTACCGGACTGCAGCATCGAAATCGGGGCGCAACTCGTTTCGAGCCGGTCCAGCGCGGAAGCTCCCCTTTCTCGACGAGTTCCTCGGTCAACTCCTCGGGAAGATGGAATAGCTGCGGATGGCGTTCTAATAATTCTGCGAAGGTCGATTCAGCATTCGTTCCAAGCATCTCGCTACCTCCTCATCCCAATAAGTTTTGGACTCAGTCGAAATCGTTCCCCAGGCGACGACGCGAGAGCTTTTCTGTCTCCCCTTTCGATCGCAGAGCAGGCCATCCCAACGATTGGCGACCGCTACGATTTTTGAAATCAACGGTATTTCTCCTCCCGGGAGCCCTACCGGAAAACCACTTCCATCGATTCGCTCATGATGCTGATAGCTGGCCAACAAAGGACCGCGTGTGATCTCTGGTACCTTGGAGAGAAAGATCAGCCCTTCCGTACAGTGTGATTTTTGACCGTGCGAATTTTGACTGTGTGAATTTTGACCGTGCGAATTTTGTTCGGCTTTCGAGTCAAACTCCAAGTATCCCTCAGGAACCTTCAACTGATCGGGGTAATCTGGATCTAAACCGAGCTTCCCCGTGTCGTGCAAAAATCCTGCGACCAAGGCTTCTTCCTGATCGATCTGCGAAATGCGAAGTTCTTTCGCGAGGATGTAGGCGTAGAGCCCCGTATTGAACGAATGCGTAGTAAATCCTCCGTCGGTTCGCAACAGCGAGGGGAGCTCTTTTCCTGTCCTGTGAATCCCTTCAGCGTTTTGAATAAACTCGGATGCGCATTGGTAGGCTGTTTGGGCCCATCGGGTCAAACTTTCTGTCTCGAGAGCATCCTGTAGCTTATAGCGTATCGATTCGCATTGGAGAGTAAGTCGGAGGAGAAAGGGAAGCCGATCGGCATGTTGGTTCTCCGCTACGGATTGCGACAGATAGTCGCGATATAGCCCCGCCGACCTTTTGGGTATGAAGAACTTCAGTGTTCCGCTTCTCGCAAACTGATCGAACTGGCTCCGTGTGATCGGTTTTTCCGCGTCGAACTGTTTCAGTGCTGTCGACGACTTATCATCCCAAACCATGACATCGACCCCGACCACATGATCGGGCAACAACGTCCACGGGTGAATCGCAACAAGGTCAGGAGACATCGGGCAAGGAATAACAGAAAAGGGCTACAGCATGGCGTGAATGAATCTAGTACGCAAAAGAAGCAATGTAGCTTTTTCTTCTTTGCTATAGAGAGAGGACTTGGCAAATTCTCTATGCGCGAGCTGACGCAAACGGCGCAGTCGCTACAGATAGAACCGCGCGGGATGAACCACGAATCGAACGAATTTTACGAATGAGGTTTGAGGGGTAAGGCTTGTTTGCCGGCGCTGCCCCTCGCTTACGCCACGGGTTGTGATTTTTGGGCGTCTCGTCCGAGAGAGCAACTCTCCCAATCGTTTCAAGTATCAGTCTAAGAGAACCTTCTTTTCGTTTTTTAAAAGTTCCACAACTCTAGTTATTCAACCGAGGGAAAGAATTCGACATCTCACCTCTCCATGTGTACGTAAGGACGCCACCATGCTTCCCTGCCCTCTGCTGCGTCGGATCGATCTTGCGATTCAATCCAATCCACACGCAACCCGCCATCGCGTCTACTTAGAAAACCGATCCAATCGTATTGTCTTGCGGGGGACGGTCGATACGTTCTATCAAAAGCAAATGATTCAAGAATCGCTTCGATCTATCGATGGAATCGAGTGTATTCACAACCAACTCGAAGTAGTCGAGATGGTTAACTTATTCCGTCGCGACGACCACTGAACCGGATTCGGGGAGAATCACTCCGCGTCGTTCCGCGAGGAGCCGAAGGGCGATTTCAAAGTACGGAAAGGGAACGCGAGGGTTCCTCTTGCGAGCCCAAACGAAGACGACGTTCACCATCGATCGAGGAAGTTCCCCAGCCTCGACTTTAGCGATGACATGATCGACGAACGCTTGCTGATCAGGCCTAAATGTTCGCAAACCAAAGATCAACTGATCCCGCAGTTCGACGGCCTGATAACCCATCATTCGATCCGCTTCGTTGAGATCGAACAGGTCTTGCCCATGTGCTGAGTTGGGTTGCGTGTAGAGAGCTTGCGTATAGAGGGAAAACGCAAGGAGCCCGATACCGACCGCTCTGTTGGTTGTTTTCATAGTTACGTCCCTGTTTCCCAGCTAAAAAACCTCGAAGTAGGTATACTTGGTGCAATCCGTCTTGCGCTCCATGTGCAGAACGGTATCTATCCCCGAGGGGCGATTCAAGAGAGACTAGGAAGTTTGCAGTCGAGATAGGTAAATTGGAGAAAACGCGCAACACGTTCGATGGATGGCCCGACTCAGGGCGCTTGGCGGGAGTCGATTTCGGGACCGTTCGCATCGGGATCGCTCTGTGCGACCCCAGCCGAACCTGGACCAGTCCTCTTGAGACCTATACCCGTCGAGGACTTGCGCAAGACCTCGCCTATTTTCTAAAGCTGACGCAGGAGAACCAGATCGGAGGCTGGGTCTTGGGACTCCCGATCCACTGCGACGGTCGCGAAAGTGCGAAGTCGAACGAGGTCAGGCACTTCGCGAAATGGCTTCGAGACGAAACCGAGCGTCCTGTTCGGTTCATCGACGAACGCTATACGACAGCTCTCGCCGACCGGATGCTTCGAGAGGTCGAACTAACCCACAAGAAGCGAAAAAAGCAACTCGATAAGATCGCCGCCCATATCATCCTGGAGTCGTACTTGGAATCGGCCCGGCACCCCTACTTCGAACCTCTCCCTTTGGAGGATGCGTGATGAATTTGCCTAAAAACCAGGTCGCTCACGTCGCAAAGCATTTTCTCTTGGGAAAACGATGGCTTCCTCACCGTGGCCCGGGCGTCTCGCCCGGAGTTGCGAAGGCTTCTTCGGGCGAGACGCCCGGGCCACGATTACGCCGCTCGCGGCTGCTAATATTGATAGTGATCTTCTTGAACCTTCTCCCGCAAGTCTCCGCACAGGAAACAAAGGAAACTAACTCCTCGAAGCCCGGTTCCAAAGAGAAATCCCCACCGCGCGGTCTGACAACCTACATGGGGCGTCGCATCGCGCTGCCGATGAGCTATCACGGAATCCCTTGGCTCAACCGCCCAGAGCGCGTCGATGAAGAGAAACCGAACGAGATGCTCGAACAACTCAAGCTCAAAAACGGAATGACCGTTTGCGACATGGGGTCGGGGGACGGTTACTACACGTTCAAAATGGCCAAGCTGGTTGGCCCGGACGGGAAGGTAATTGCAGTCGATATTCAACCCGAGATGTTGCAAGCCCTCTCTCGGAATATGGAGGAAACGGAAATCCGAAATATCGACACGATCCTCGGGGATCTATGGGACCCGAAACTCGAGGAGAACTCACTCGACCTAGTGCTGATGGTGGACGTCTACCACGAGTTCTCCCACCCTGTCCATATGTTGGCGGCCATTCGGAAGGCGCTCAAACCGGATGGATTGATCGCCTTGGTGGAATTTCGAGCGGAAGACCCAACCGTTCCAATTCGCCCTGAACACAAGATGACCAAGGCGCAAGCGATCAAGGAATACAAAGCGAACGGTTTCAAGCTCGTGCGCGAGTACGATAAACTCCCGCAACAGCACCTGATGTTCTTTACCCCCTACAACTTCAACCCGGAATGAAGAACTGCTGGGGGAAGCCTGCCGGCGTCGAAAGGCAGCACGTCGATTCCCTTCCCTCTCCAACGGATTTCATCAAGGAGATCGATCAGGCAATGAGCCACTCCCTGGATAGATTCGGAAGCCTTCACCCCGACCACCAACACCAGTCGGGGAGCGTTCTCAAAAGGTAAGCTGCAACGGGTTAAGTAGGCGTCCGAGATCCCAGCGGCCTTCGACACCGCGTTCTTAACAACCAGTTGGATCTCGTCCGGGAATGCCGCAGGAATGGGATTGAAGACCATTCGCGTTCCGGCCCGTATCTTCTTTTCTACTGCTGGATATCCATAACCCATCTAATGACTCGTTGGATTGGAAGAATGGGGGGGCATGAGACCACGCCACCAATCAAGCAAATTTTGCGCCATTCTATAGGTAGAACGGAATTCATTCCGTTAAACAACGCTTCTAGGAGAAGGCTTTGGGGAGAAGACTTTGGGCTTTGGACTTTAGGTTATAGGAAGAATTCGCCGCAGAGCGGCGCATAGTAGCGGAAAGAAGTCTTGATTCGTAAGATTCGTTTGATTCGTGGTTTTCCCCGCCGAAAAATACTTCACAACGCTTCTACGTTTTCTCTCCATCTGTCTCGATTTCAGACAAATTCTCAGAATTAGATTTCTCAAAATGGGAATTGTCGAGCCAGAGGGTGTGGATCGCGAGCATGATCGCCCCCACCACCAAGACGCTGTCGGCGATGTTGAAATTGGGCCAAACGTATTCCCCGTATCGGAAAAGAATCCAATCCCGAACCCCGCCAGTATGAGGGGCCGGAAGATCGGGGATCGCAAGGCGATCGTACAAATTGCCCAAAATCCCCCCCATGATCAATCCCATCGAGACCGTTATCCAAAGGGATTTAGCCCCCCCGAGCACAAACAGCCAATAGACGATTCCACTCGCAGCGGCGATCGATAGGATTGCGAAAAGCCAGCCATACCCCTGACCAAGCCCAAACACCGCTCCCATGTTCACCGCTGTCTCGATTCCGACATAGGGCTCGATAATCCAATAGGGAGCTTGTTCCCCCGGGAGCCCCTTCCATGCAAAGATGGATTGTTTCGTCCAAAGGTCCGCAACAAGACCTCCGATGGCAAGTGTCAGGAATACCAGAAGACGCATCGGAAGCAAACCTGATAATTTGGGTAAAAAGTAACTGAAGTTGGGTGGCACGTCCCTGAGGAACGAAGGGCGTGATGTCTTGGGCTTAAGCCGGGCATTTCTAGCAGTTCTCCACGCCCATCGCTTCGCTCTGAGCGTGCCACCCTTGCACTGGTCTTTACCACCGATGCGTCAGGCCACCCCGGAGGGGAGGGGGACACTTTCTAGGGGCGGCGTCTAGGTTGGGGACAGTGTATAGGGTGTGGTAGCATTCCATCTACCGCTCGCCTTATCGCAATCGGGAGATCCGCTCGACCGATATTTGCCGAGCTGCCAAGGATGGAATATACCCCCTCTGGCCATAGACGATAACCGGCTGCTGTAAGTACCTTCGGATATTTAACGCAGCTGTGGTCTGAACATACGCAACAACGTTTCCATGATCGTCGGTAAGAGCGTACTCGGGCTGCCCCGGTACTTTTCCGTGAACTTGCACCAACCACCCAGAAGCATCCCCCACCGACGTATCGACCGGAGGGGCTGGGATGGAAGGCCCCGTCGCGGAGGCGGGATGGACGGGATTCCCTGGCATCCCCCCTCCCCCCGAAGCAATCATCGCTCCATTGGCAACACCGTATCCATTGGTCCCTGTATTCGGTGCAGTGTTCGTTGCAAAGGCTTGGCTCGCAATACTTAGGGAAGGAGGAATCGTTAGATTGGGGGGGGGCGCGTTGAACGGAGGTCCGCTCGAAGCTGGCGTAGCAGGAGGTGCAGATGCGATGCGCGACATGTCTTGGCCCGAACCTAGAGTCCGTGTACGCAAGGAATCGAACCGATCAATCCGATCGAGCAGTAGTCTCGCTTCCCCACGGACCAACGAAGTCCCCCCGGCCTCTACCCATTGATGACAGGCGTTTCTCAGGGGAGCCAAATTCCAAGCTTCTGTCGGCGACGCAACGATTCGTGTCAGCTCTAACATCGCAGCTTGAATTTCGGGAGTTTCAAACTCCGCTTCGTGAAGAGGATCTGCAAACGCTTCCTGCATCGCATGCGAAGTTAGCATCGCCGAAGGAGTCTGAATTCCATGCCAAGAGGATGGAGGTATCGATTCGGTATGGAACTGCGCTACTTGGGAAGGCATCGGTTGCGGCGTGGGTTGATGCACCGGCGCGGAGGAGAACGGCCCCCCACGCGAGGCAACATTTTCATAGTGATTCGGATCGCGAGGCAACCAATCTGGTTGATTTCCTCCTGCCGATGGGACCGGTTGTTCCATTCCAAACAGAGGTTGATTCGAACTCCAGAGTCGCGTCAGAACAGGTCGGTTCGGATCGAGTGGAATCTGTTCTGACTGACCGAGGTGATCATGAAAAGGTTGGGACGTGGGGGAAGTAATTCGGGGAGCACGCCCAGGTCTCGGCAAGCGATCTAGACGGCTCGAACCATACGGACCGATGTGGGGCATCGATTTATCATAGCGAAGCCCCCCCTCCCGAAATTCGTTTCGCTCTTGGGCAATTTGATCGTTAATCGGTTTCCGATCTGCTTCGATGACTCCCAATCCGATCACCCCGAGGACGCTGGCGAGTGGCCTCACACGGAGCTTCGGATCTGCGGTCGCTTCGAGCGCATCCCAATGCATAAGGGAATCGACTTGATGGCGGGCGCTTTGATGCCTCTTCGCACGCTTTAACTCTTCTGGAGTCATTGCCACCTCGACCGAGGTAGCATCCTCAAAGTGAGGTTCACCCTCGTAGTAAGCGTCCGACTCGAACCCATTTTCCACTGGGATCTCCCCGCTATGCATCACGGTGGTTCCCCCTCCGGGGAGTCCCCGTGTGAGTTCACCTTGCTCGGCACGTATTTGTTGGTTGATGCGAGAAAGAACCTCAGCCTCGTCGCTCCAGACGATCTCTCCTTCTTCTCCCTCGGTCGAAGCAAGCGTTGCAAGTCCCGCGGAGTGCGCGGCCTGGGAGACCGCAGCAGAAGTGGGATGCTTTTCTTGATCGGGAGAAGCTGGCTTGGGAGAAGGGGCGCGCGCATGGGAAGCTAACTCAACCGACTCCTTTTCGGATGCCCTCTCCTGTGGCTCTGTGACCTGGGTCGGTTCATCGGAGAGTTGCGAGGTCTTGATCCACCGAAACTCACCTTGAGGAGGCGCGATCCGATACCAAAGAGTAGAGGCTCCCTTCTCGGATTGTTGGGACTCTTCTCCTAGAACTTGAACAACCTGCGATTTTTGAAGCCCCGTTTGCCAGAGCATTTTCGGCGGCTGTTTCAGATCGGTACCTACCCATGCTGGTGCTCCTTCTTCGACAACCTCCGCGGTAGCTCCACCTGGCAACAGATAGGCAGCCGTTGCAGGAAGCCAATTATGGCTTCCATCGGGAGGCCGGATACCGGACCAACCGTCGGACGTCTCAAGGTAGACCTCGACCCGCCCGTTAGGGGGAAGGTACGCAGTCGCATAAAAGCTATCGGCAGGCCCCGAGCGAACGATCCCTCGGTTGACGTGAACATAGCGTGTTTTCCCGGTTTCAAACCGTTTGGCAACAGAGGATTTCCCCTGCGCTGGTGGAGAAGAGGGAGTGGAACTCTCAGGGGATTTAACAGTTGGCTGCACCGAAGTCTTTTGAGTAGGACTCTTCGTAGGCTTTTCTTGCGCGGAGCCCCCCGATGCAGAGGTAGCGATAAGAAAGAGTGCTACCACGGTGGTTCTCAAAGAAGTTGCTGGATTCATATCGCACCCATACATTGCAAATTTACCGTGAGATTCTGTTCGAATAGGACCGGTCAGCGACCAAAGCCTGTTGGATTACTTCTTGTAGCTGTCGATCAGGCTCACGTTGGTAGAGGGATCGAAGCTGTCTGGCTGCTTCGGGATCTTGCATGGCTCCGATCAAGGAGATCGCGCGATGACGGACGGTTCGGTCTTGGGTTTGCGCCATCCAAGAGAGGATCGGGAGTGGGCTAACCCCTTCGGTCCGAACGACTCGTTCCAAGAGGACGAGTTGCTCCTGGGGTGTCCCTCGCGCAATGTCGATCGCAAGTTCAAGGTAGTTGGCAGGCATACTTCGTCGAAGGAGTTCATCACACACTTGCCGAAGGACATGCTCCTGCGAAGTTGCTAGCATCGCAAGGAGAGTTTCGATGGTTTGTTGTTCCAGCCGAAGTGGGATTTCAACTCGCTCGGTTTGCGAACGATCTAGAGAAACCACCGGTCGAGCCTTGGTCACGGAATCCTGCTGCATTGGCTGAGTTGCGTATCGGGAGTCCTCATCGGCCAATGGTCCTTTGTTGGTCATGCTGGAGACCAAAGTTACGTTGGCTAGCTCTAAGGCTGGTGGAATCGCAGGGGTGAGAATGGATTCCTTCGACACTGGTTTCGAAGGATCGATTGTGTGGTTAGAAGTTGGGATAACGGTTGAAAGTGGAACTTCCTCGATGGGGGGAAGGCTTCCACCTGCGTGAAACGCTCCCTCCGGTTGATCGTTGAGAGCAACCATGATCGCAAGGGACTCGTCGCGGCTCGGTTCTCCTCCTCCTTGGATATTTACAAGGTGATGCTTCAGCCATTGATTTGAAAGAGCGGGCCACGCGAAGAGCATCCCAGCAGCGATGAGAATTCCCAAGCCGATTCCGAGATAGGGAGGGGCTTGTTCGGAGCCGTTTCCCCACGAGCGCGAGTCGATCCGGTGCCGTGGATCGACTCGTTTGCCAACGAGCCAATCGACGTCAAGATGAATCGGTGGGTGGTTCTCTTCTCTACTTCGCGCCATAGCCTCTCGCGAACACACTTTATGGAATCTCGGTATTTCCGACTATTTTGGTAAATAGGCTAAAGTGTGCCGCCAATTCAAGAGCAAACCAGGAAATCCATCGTGGCGAGTGGCATGGGCGTCTCGCCCATGTTGGCTGTCCGGTTGGAGGCTTGAAGAAGAGAGAACCACGAATCGAACGAATCTTACGAATGAATGCGGATCGCTTTAAGTATCCGCTCCCCACCGAATTTATTCGGTGGAAGCGAGGATCAGCACTAGCCACCCATACCATAACGGCCTTGGTTCCCCACCGAGTTTACTCGGTGGAAACAGGGATCATTCACTACTACGCATGCGAGCCCACGGTTCCCGCCTGGAACTCACGTCGGCCGGAGCCCCGCCAAGGCCCCTTGAGACGCCAACTTGGCTAGTAGTGGCTGATCCTCGCTTCCACCGAGTTAACTCGGTGGGGAGCAGTTGCACACCCAGTGTCGACCTAGTGGTGATCCCTGCTTCCACCGAATAAATTCGGTGGGGAACCATCAAAGGGGTCAGGCCTCTTTGATTTGAGAGTTCGGATCGAAGCGAACCAGAAGTGAGAACAGAGCGAGGGTGGGAACGAGTAGGTAAACAACCACGGATTGCTCGGATGCCACGGATAAGGGGAACCTCTCGCCAAGGCGTCAATGAAGAACTCCTCTTTTCCTTTCTTGGCGCCTTGGCGTGAGTCTTTCTTCCTGCTTCCAGAGCAAATCAAAGAGGCCTGACCCCTTTGATCGGGCTCAAAGAGGCCTGACCCCTTTGATCGGGCTCGATTGATGCGTGGTGCCGAGTAATCGTCATTGCGAAGCGTTCACAGAGATACAACCAGGCTGGGGTGGCGCATCGGCGTTAAGCGGGGGGGCGGTGAGACCTTGGTGGGATGCCTGGTTACCAACGCTATTTCTCGCTTGCGCGTTTAGAAGTTGCGTTATTCGAGTATTCGGTGTGCCATGGTGTAGATATACCTACCCCCTGGCCCGAGGGACGGTTTGTCGGTTGGCCCCGGAGGGGCCGTCGAACTTAGGCGTGGGGCTCTGCCCCACGTATAGGTTCCCCCCAATTGTCTTTGAGCCCCGGTAGGGGCGGCCACAAAAGGATGAGCCCGATCAAAGGCGATCAAAGGGGTCAGGCCTCTTTGTTTTGAAAGTTCGGCTGTTTGAAGGCAGTTTCGGGGGCCTTCGGTCGGTACCAAGCACGTGCAAGAAAGATAGCAAGTTGGTGATTGCAGCTTGCCATTGGTTTGTGCGAGAATGGAGATTATGCGTACCATCTTTGTCCTTACTATCTCCCTCCTAAATCGTCTGATCAGCGGATCGGTCGCCGTTTACAAATCCGGAAACGCGGTGAAGCTAACCGATGCAAAGAACAACCACACCTATGTCGAATTCGATGCACGAGGAAGACGCATCAAAACGATCGATCGCCTCAGTGGCTCGACGATCTTTACGTACACCGCGCTGGGTCAACTCGCGACGCTGAAAGACGCTGAGAATCAAACCACCAGTTACACCTACAGCACCCGTGGTGAAAAGCTTACGGAGACTTATCCCGATCACTCGGGAGGCTCGACTCCCGGGCAACCCGGCTATGGAATCGTGACCTTCGTGCATGACGATGCAGGCAGAGTCTTGCGCAAACAAGACCAACTCGGAGACACCTGCACGTTTAACTATGACTTCGCGAGTCGTCTCACCAGTCGCGACTACCGGACTGCCGGCAACAGTCCCTCCAGCACCATCGCGGACTCGGATACCTTTACTTATGACCGCGCTGACCGCATGCTCACAGCAGTCAACGGTCGCTACAGCAACACGGTCACCTACACGTACGACCTTGTCGGCCGCAAAGCAACCGAGTCCCTCACCATCGGTGGCCAAACGTACCCCATCACCAGCGAGTACAACTCGCGAAACGAGCTAACGAAGGTTACCTATCCCGACAGCTCCATCTCCGAGCGAACCTACCACGCCACCGGCGCGCTGAACCAACTCAAACTAGACGGCTCGACGATCAGCACGAGAACCTACGACGACGGTCGTCGCCTCACAAGCGAAACCCTCGGCAACGGCGTTACCGAGTCGCGCACTTACTATAGCGACAATCTCCTCGACACAATCTCCTACGGAGGAACCGGAACCGCGATCGGCAATCTGAGCTACACCTGGGATGAAAACAAGAACAAGAAATCCGAGACCATCGGTGGCGTCATGAGCGGCTACGGTTTCACTTCCGTGGGAACGACCTACGATAACGAAGACCGACTCACCGGCTTTGCTCGTGCCAGTGGCACCTTCACCCAAAGCTGGAACCTCACCGCCGTCGGTGACTGGACTAGCGTCACTACCAACGGCACTCCTCAAGCGAGAACCTACGGTCCCACGCATGAACTCCTCACCGCGGGTGGCCAGAACGTCACCACCGATGTCAAAGGAAACATCACGCTCCTCCCCACCTCGCTCACTACCAGTGGCGTCGCCGCAGCCTACGCGTACGACTTCGACAACAAGCTCAAAACGGCGGATGTCGACAACGATACTACTGTCGATGTGAACTTCCTCTACGATGCTTTAGGCCGCCGTGTCGGTCGTCAAGGGGCAAGCGGCTCATTCGTCTTCGTCCAGCATGATCAACAGACGATCGCCGATTACCCCTATGGAGGTACACCTGCGACACCGACTTATCGCTATGTTTACGCGAGCTACATCGACGAGCCTGTAGTTCGTAAAGATGCTGGCGGCGGAGGCACGATTTACTACTATCACCGAACCCAACAGTACAGCATCAACGCCGTGACCACTTCGGCGGGCGCCGTAACCGAAAGATATGCCTACACGGCCTACGGCCAGCCCACGATTCTCAATGCATCGGCTACGCCGATCGCGAGTTCGGCGATTGGGAATCGGTACGTGTATACGGGGCGCGAGTGGGATGCGACGCTCGGGCTGTACCACTTCAGAGCACGATGGATGAGCGGATTGGCCGGGAGATTTATGGGGAGGGATCCCATTGGATATGTAGATGGAATGTCACTTTACCGAGGATACTTCGTCCCCAAATCAGTAGATCCCCTGGGGTTGCACGACCCAATATATGACCCGTTTAGAGATAAAATCCGAGCAAAATTGAATGAATTCCGAGGATTGTCCTCTTGTCTATTGAAAGAAACAGGGCTCGGCGACTTTATTGACAAGCTTGATGATGCTCTGAATCAGGCAACGTTTAATTTACATACTGCCCATATTTTGGGGCTTGGAGGTGCCGCGTCAGCTCAGGGGAGAACGATTTATCTAGGATCAACTGATGTCACGAGCGTTGATGTTATGATTTTGATTCATGAATTAGTTCACGTACACGATTTCATTGAGAGGATCAACCTTGGTGGCTCGTTGACAAGAATGCCAGGGAGGCGGGATCGGCTTTTTTATGCGGAAAATATGGCATATGCCAGTGAATATTTCTTTAATAAATTTGAGCAACTCTCCAGGCTAGAACGAGTACTCGCAGAACAAACAGACCCTGACTGTGATTTGCAACAAAGGGAATTCGAAGGAGCTTCAAGAATTGGTCCCGGGTATGACATTTGGGTCAGAGGCACAGCTCACAATTCAAGAATGCCAGATGTCGTTATTGCAAGTGAACAAATGGGACTTAATTTTTCTTGTGAGGTGCTGCGTAAGTGTATTAAGCCTCATCCATGCTGCGAATTAACTTGTTCTTCGAGCGATCTCTATTCCTCCCTCATGCCACCGGTGGATTGATAGGTTTAGAAATTGCGATCTTGTCCGTGTTAACCTATATACGCGATTTTACGGATAATGCCACCACCTCAATATCAGTTATGGAAGTTGCTGCTTTTATTTGCAGCGACTTCTTTGATCGCGGCCATGTATGCGCGCGAGTTGTCAAGAAGATCTCGCATGGATTCGGCAAGAACAACCGAATCTCGCATGATGGAAGCATTTCGAATGTTAAGCGCCAAAATGGATAACGGCGAAAACATAAGTGATTTGCAATACGCTGCTTTACCTGACGATGGCTGGGGGAGTATGCTTAAACTTGTCGAGAAGGATGGATTGTACTGGATTGTTAGCGCGGGACCAGACAAGAAGTTAGATACACTAGACGACAGGCTGTTTCTACTACCTACGTCAAGTGGAGCCCGAGCAAATGGCAAGCCCGAGCAAAGGGGTCAGGCCTCTTTGAATTGAGTGTTCGGTCTTTGGAGGTACCTTCGGAAGCGATCCAACGACAGAAATCACTGCAAATCGCCAGGACATTCCCCCCTCTGACCGCGGCGAAAGGATGGTCTCCAATAGTCCGATAACGACGATCGCCGCGGAACGGATCGGCCGATGGCTTGGGTTCCACGCTGGGAGTGATTGGCTCGTAGCGTTGTCCAGAGTGGGAAGAAGTAGCGTTAGCGACGGCGGTCATGGATGCCGCCGTTGAAGGTAGGCGGATGCCATGGATGCCATGGATGGCAGTAGGGAAGCGGGAGGCAGGAACGAGCGAGCGGAGGAGTAAGCGATAAGGTGTAAGGTATAAGTGAACAGCCAAGAGCGTTTCTGTCTGTGAACCCGAACTTTTACGAAGTTAGCGGAACCGAACCTTTACGATTTGGGTTCCATTTTCATCTTAACATTTCGAGTTGCTAGCATTCCTGTGAGCGCGCTAGCGAACCGGAATGCTAGCAACTCGAAATCGCCGCCGCCGAGGGGGCTGGAACTGACTTTCCAACCACTGATCGGCTTGAGCTCTCCAAGCTCGTTTCCAAGTCCTTCAAGCGGTAACTACGCCCCTGGATGTTCAGCACCGTCGCCGCATGGAGCAACCGATCCAAAATCGCTCCTGCGAGCACCTCATCCCCCGCAAGAACTTCTGGCCAAGCACTGATCCCTTTGTTCGTCGTCACGATGATCGAACCCTTCTGGTAACGATAACTCACGACTCGAAAAAAGAGGTTCGCTTCCTCACGACTCATCGACTGATAACCGAACTCGTCGAGGACCAGAAGATTCGATGCCATGTACTTGCGGTGCTTCAACTGCGCCGGGTGAAGCTCACCATCGCGCTTGAGTTGATGCATCCATTCATCGACATGGTAGTAGCTCACACTGAAGCCGTTTTCTAAAGCTCGTGTGGCTAATGCGACGGCAAGATGTGTTTTATCTCAACCTTCTTGATGCTCCTTTTGGAATGAGACATGCGCAAGCTTTCCTTCTTTGAGTTTAGTCAATTGTTGGATGCATCGCTTGTTCTTGGGAAAGAGATAGCATCCGTAAGTTTGGTCTTTGTCTATTCGGATGCTCCCGCAACTAATCTTTCGGTAAATCCACTCCCTTTTCACTCCGAGCAACTCGGCAACTTCCTCGGCTGTTCGTTTGCTACCGAGAGCGGCTGTACCGTTCCGTAGCTGTGTAAGTCTCGATTCGATTCCATGGCGGTTTCGAAGTTTCAAAATGATGCCTGGGGTATAGGCTCCACCACGGCATGGTCTGTGTCCTTCAGATGTGAGAACCTTCGCTATCTCCAAGCAAGTTATCCCTTCGGCTGTGAGCTCGCGGATTCGCTCCACGGCTTTCTGCTCCATGGGGGAATTGTCATAGTCGCGAGAGTGAATCGGAATCGTTGAATCAACCTCTGTCACTAGGCCTCCCTTCCAGACGATTCGAATACGTACGTAGCCTTCCGTTTCACGCAACAAGTTTACTTGCACGATCAACGTACGAAGAAGCTTCTTGCGGCTATCCAGAGAGCATCGTTCCCAGATCGCCAGCATCTCCTTGCCTGCATCCGTCAACATCTTCCGATCTGAAGCGGAGAGGTTCGATTCAATCTTAACTTCAGATGCTTGAGCAAGGTCGATCTTTGAGCTGACAAGATCTTGAAGAGCGCGTTCCCATCGCTCTTCAAGCGTGGATGCAATCAAGCGGTTCGCAGGATCGACGTTCTCGTACTGTCTTTCAAGTTTCGACGCTGCGTATTCAAGCCGCGTCACTTCTTCTTGTAGTTGCTTGACCTTGTCACTCCTGGCCTTGGATGCTTGGAGCATGGCGTCGGTCAGAGCGTCGACGTTTGCAACACTCAATGCGTTCATGAACTCGGAAACAACTGATTGATCAATGACCTTGCCCGAAAGGTATTGGCAGAAGCCACCAACGCTCTCCCGCATAGTTCGCACACAAGAGTATTGAAAACGTCCTTCCTTGTAAAGCACGCGCATAGATCGACCGCACTTACAGCATCGAACCAGTCCAGCCAAAAGTGCCTTACCGTTCTTGGTGTTCTTCGTTGGGCGATACGCTGCGCGAACCCATTCGCTGTTTTCCTTCATTTTTGCTTGATTTTTCTCCCATTGCTCCCAGCTGATGTACTTTGGATACATATCCTTCACCACGGCAATCCAATCCTTTTTGTCTTTGCGAAGACGCCCAGAGGATTGTCTACCACTAACCCTTTTAGAGGCATCTGCTTGTCGGCGCCCGTACACGAACGCTCCAGCATAAGCAGGGTTTTTAAGGATCGAATCTATCGCTGAAAGCGTAGGTTTTTTCCATAGGATCTGCCCCGCTTTGAGCCCAGAGGTCTGCTTTCTAGGAAGTGTCAACTTGCTACGAACAAAGTACTTCAACACTTGCATGCCGCTACCGAGTTCTTCAAACTTCGAGAATACAAGAGATATCCGAGAGCATACCGCCTTGTCTGGATCTTTTACAACTTGTCCTAACGCATCTCGTGTCAATCCCGTAGGAACATGGTGCACCAGCTCGCCTCGTTTTGCTTTAGAAAGCCTCCCCGCATCCAATCGTAATCTAAGGCTGTGTAGCTCTGCTTCGCTCATCGTCCCTTTCAATCCCAGTAGAAGCCGGTCATTGAAGTCACGCGGACTGTAGATTCCATCGCTGTCTCCGATTAGCGTATCGGAGATAGCGCATAGCTCCAAGAGTCTATGCCAATCAGCGCAGTTCCGTGCAAGTCGAGAGACTTCATACCCGATTACGATACCAATCTTTCCGAGGCCAACGTCTGCCACCATTTTCTGAAAGCCATCTCGCCCTTCAGAACTTGCACCTGACTTCCCCTGATCATCGTCGACAATCGTAATTTGATCGGCTTTCCATCCAAGCTCAAGCAATCGCTCTTTCAGGGCTCTTTGGTTGATCGCGCTCTCTCGGTGATCGCGCACTTGCTTCGGGTCCGATTGCCGAAGATATACAATCGCTGGCCGATTCATGTGAGCTGGTAGAATCTTGATTGATCCATGCATGTTCGATTTCCTCCGTGATGATTTTGCAGATGTCACTTCGCACCTCTTTTCGAATTTCTTCGTTGAGGTTTTCCCAGACCAGATGACTTTTTATGTTCATGACTAGACCGCTTCGTTTTGGGAGAGAGCGTCTCGAGCATCTTTACAAGCTCGAACGCTGCATTTGCGGTTAGTATGGTTGGTTTCTCGAGGGGCTTAAATCCAAGATTAGTGCTAGCAATCGCAACGTGGCCGATGAGATCCGGCGCAATTTCAACCTGACAGGAACGTACGTGGCTCGGAAGATTGGCGAGCCCAAAAAGCTGTAGTTTTCTGCCAAATAGAGGATGCGCGGGGTCAACGACTGTGATATGCCCCGCGCATATGTCTGTGACAAAGGGTGTATTGACGTGGTCGAGGTTTTCCAACTCCAGGAGGCCCCTGCAAAAGAAGGCACTGGCAATCGCGGATCCATTGGCATGTCGAGAGTGTTTCGATCTGGTTACGAGAGACCGAGGGTTGATATGCAAAGTCAAAGTTGCTGAGCGTTGGACCGCTCGGTAAATGCGAGATGCGAAGCGCTTGTTGGATGCGCCGTTCTTCTTGACGTTCCAGTTCTAGACGAATGATTTCATCTAGGAACCGCGCTGAACTCCATGCGGACTTCACGCTCTGCGTGATCAGCTCGGTGAGCTGATCGGCAGCGAATCCAAGACGCAGTGCGCGCAGTCTCTCCGACAACTGAACGACGTCTTCAGTCGCGGGAGGTTTGGGCAGGATGCCTGCTGCATAGAGCTTCCGTGTGGAATAGATCTTCATGACTTTTCTCCGATAGGAAATGGGGTACAAACAAACGACGAACAACTAACCGTGACTGGCGGCTTTCTTCGCAGCTAACGACTCGTAGAAGTCGATCGAACGAACAGCGACACCGCTAGCTGCGACCTCTTGCAGGTGCTTTGCCATTCCGCCAAGAGGCAGAGGTTTGGGGATAAGATCATCCGCGAGCTCTTCTTCTGTAGGCTCGTAGCAACTCGGGTCGATTTGAAGGTTTCCCCTAGAATTCCTTGGGTATTGCCGTACAACAGCACCGCTGTGGGGATCGACGATTTGAACCACATCGGAG
>CAYMXM010000038.1:0-18347 GCA_964394065.1 uncultured Pirellula sp.
TCAAAAACGCTCTTTTCGTTGACAGTGGTATTTTTGGCGAACTATACTCGATCCCTAGTGGGTCGGTTCTCCGTCCCCTCAGCCACCTGAAAAGTTCGCGAATTTCCGGGTGGTTGCTGGTGTTTCCTACTTGTTGCTACTCCTTGCCGCGGTGACACGATGACGTTTCTCGGTCGAGTTTTCACACTGATCATCCTGATTTCTAGCGCCTCGTTTTTCGTGGCTGCTTTGCTGGCGAATGCCTCCCACCGGGACTATCGGGAAAAACTTTCCAAGCTCCGGACGGAAAACGGCCAGCTAAAAAACACGATTACTGCCACGAAATCGGCGAACGAAAAGCTCCAGACGAGCCTCGCTCATGAGCAATACGCTCGACGTGCAGCCCTTGCTTCCCTGCAAACTCAGTACGATAGCCAAGCGCAACAACTCGCGACCGCGAACAGCCAGTTGAGCCAACAGATCGCTATCAACACGATGAAGAACCAAGAGCATTCGGCAACGATCGACCTCTTGAAGGCGACCGATTCGCAGAACGCGACCTTGCGTACCGAGATCGATAAGGTGATCACCGACCGAAACGCTGTTCGCAAATCGGTGATCTCGCTGACCGACAGCCTCAACACATTGCGAAGCATGGAGTCGGATCTCAAGGAGCAGCTTCGGCAGCTTCAGGATCAAGCCACCTTGTACGAAGCCCTCGCGGAAACTCGTGGGGCCGCTCTCAAGAGTTTCGGAGTCTCCCACGTGGAAGATACTCCGCCGGTTGATTTGCGAGGCGAGATCCTCGCTGTGGGTAACAACAATTCTGTGGAAGTCTCCATCGGACGAGACGATGGAGTTCGCGAAGGGCATACGCTCGATGTCTATCGTGGGGATCATTACCTAGGGAAAATCGAAATCGTCCGAGCCCAAGACGATAAAGCGGTAGGGAAGATTCTTACGTCCTATCGCAAGGGCTACATTCAAGCGGGTGACAAGGTTGCTTCGAAGATCCAGTAAGTTGTGGGTCTTGAAGGTTTAGTACACTTTAAATCAAAGCGATTTTCGAGCACAAAAACATGTCATCCCAGAAGCACCCCATGTCGATCTACACCGTGATGTTGATCCTTTCGATGGTCTTTATGTTCCTTGCGAACCTTCTCATGTGGGCCGAGTATTTCCGTTGGCGCGACACCGGTTCCAGCGCATCGATCTACGTCACCAGTTCGGAAAAACTAGTGTAGGTAGAACGGAATTTATTCCTTTCTACAACGCCTCGGGGAGGAAGGCTTTCGACTTTGGACTTTAGGCTATAGGAAGAGTACAACCAACCGCCTGCTGTCCGTTCTTTCTGAGCTCATGTTTTCCGGAGCTCCTTACCTCCGATGCGTCATGCCACAATTAAAAGAGTGACGCGGGATCTGCGGCCCAGAGTTTGCGGACGGCCAGGAGACCACTCAGAGTACACATAATAAACGTCAATCCGAACACGAGGAGAATTCGAGGGAGCGTCAATTGCATCGTAAGCCCCGTCCATTCCGAGAGTCCGTAATACAACAGGAAACTCACGAAGAGTCCTGGAAGAAACCCAAATATGCTCAGATAGAAAGCTTGCGCCAAAACGAATTTTAAGAAATACGCAGACCCATAGCCCATCGCTTTCAACGTCGCGAACTCTGCCAAATGATCTTGAATATCGGTGAATAGGATCTGGTAGCAAATGATGACCCCCACCAAGAGCCCCATCACCGTGCCGATGGAGAAGATGATCCCAATCGGTGTGTTCCGAGCCCAGAACCCGACCTCCCGTTGGATCAACTCCTCCTTCGTCATGACTTGAATGTTCTCGCCGAGAAGCCCTTGAAGTTCCATTCGGGTCGATTCCACCGTTTGCGCATCCCGAGCCGTCAATCGAATGAGACCGAGATCGACCGCTTGGAGAGGAGGGGAGCCAAGATCGCGTGCGGGAAAAAAATGCGAAACCCCTCGATCGGTCATCACAATCGTTCCGTCGTAGACGAAGTCTGTGCCGATATCCACCCAATCTCTTAGTTCCGCCTGCTTCCCGGAGAGTTCGACCTGCTGCTTGCGGAGAAGCTCTTTATCCTTCTTCTCAAAGCCGAACTTCAGCTTGCTTTTCCGATCGACGAGGATCTGGTTGGGAAAGCGGAGTTCATCGCAAAGCTTGTTCAGCTTCGGATCGATAAACAACTCCGCTCCCACCGGCACGCCGATGGCCCGGATCGAGCGAGCGGGGTGGCCGATCACACGAACTTCGGCCATCGCACGGTCGATGTAGAGAGGATGAGCATTTGCAACTCGGGGATTCGACCGAACCCGATCGAGAAGCTTGCTGTTGAATCGCTGTTCGCTAGGAACCGTGTAACGAGCAGGACTGATCAGAACGAGATCAGTATCCAACAAACGAAGAACTTGAACGGCGCTATCGAAGAGTCCGTTGAGGAACCCGATCTGCATGAACATCAACAGAACGGCAAACCCGATTCCCGACGCACCGAGCGCAAGCTTCGAGAAACTCGAAGTCGTATTCAGCCAAGCTAGTGGAGTTTGCATCGTCGGTTTATAAGAGGACTCTTGGGTGAGGGGCTGAAGATACGTTATTCCTGAAACATAGAGGCACAAAGAGTATCTGCTTTTTAGAGATTATCCTAACCTCCCTCTCTCCAATCCTGCTAAGTCTGTAAATCCTGTCGAAAAAAAGACGTCCGAGTCTCGGTCGCCAGTCAGCTCTATTCCCTTCGCGATTCGAATCCGACATCGCGTGTCCAACGCCGAAGAATGATATCGTTCAGAATTCGAATTGCTCCTAGCAAGAGTATTCCGAGCATCGTGCAGGCGAAGACCGCTCCGATCATCGATGCGGTTTTGAGGTTTCCTTGCCGAGCGGTAATCACCGTTCCAAGTCCTTCATAAGCACCTCGGTCACCGACAAAGAACTCGCCGACGATCGCACCGATCACCGCGAGCCCACAACTGATGCGCAGCCCTAAGATCAACTGAGGAATCGCCGCCGGAATCTGAAGTTTCCGTAGCACTTGCCAGCGCGTGGCTCCTCCAAGTCGGAATAGATCCCAAAGGGTTTCGTTCACGGAAAGGAGACCGCTCGTCACGTTCGATATGACGGGAAAGATGCTGATGATGCAAGATACGAGGACCACCGTTCGGAACTCGTTTCCAAACCAAAGGATCAGCAAGGGAGCGATCGCAACGATCGGTACCGTTTGCAGAAAGATAACGTAGGGGTAGAAGGAAGTTCGCAGAATCGCCGACTGACTGAAGAGAATTGCGATCACGCTTCCCAAACTCGCACTCATCAACAACCCAAGACTTGCCGACTGCAATGTCACCCAGGCTCCACGCAACAGAACCCAACGTTCCTCAATGATCGCTTTCGCCACATCGATCGGACTGGGAAGGATGACTTTGTGAATGCCAAACGCTCGGACGACGAACTCCCAAAGGATCAAGACCAGGAGGAATACTCCGATCGGCGCCAACCACTTTATGACGTGCCAATAGCGACTAAGCATGGTTCGATGCACTTCGAAAAAGGATGTCGGATGCCTCTCCGTAGAAGTGTGCAAACTCTGTCGTCCCACGCAAGCTTGCAGAGCGAGGGGACTCGAACGAGATCGGTATTTTTTGAACGATACGCCCCTCCGCCATCACTGCGATTTCATCACTGAGATAAACGGCTTCTGCGATGTTGTGAGTGACGAACAACACGGTGCACCCGCGATCGGCAACGATCTGCAGAATCAAATCGTTCAAGCGAGAACGGAGGACATCGTCGAGGGCCGCAAAGGGTTCGTCCATAAGCAAGACCGTAGGCTCCGTTGTCATCGCACGGGCGATCGAAGCTCGCATCTTCATCCCTCCCGACAGGGAGCTCGGCTTCTTCCGCCAATCGCCTTCCGCTAGCCCCACAGTCCGGAGCCAATGCCGCGCTCCGTCCCGGGCTTCGGATGTTCGCGCAGTTCCTCGCAACTCATGGGGGAGAAGGACATTTTCCCAAACGGTCCTCCATGGGAGCAAGGCTGCCTCTTGGAAGACAAAGGAGATGAACTGTTCCGGGCGAGACCGGGCCACGTGCTGGCCCCCCCGTGAAGGAACGCCTCGTACCCAGATCTCCCCGGCCGAAGGGGAGAGGAGCCCTGCAATCATTCGTAAAAGGGTACTCTTGCCGCACCCGCTCGAACCGAGAAGAGTAACAACATTTCCCTTCCGAACAGAAAGCTCTAGGTGATCGAGGACCTTTGCCGATGGATTGCTCCCTGGTCGGATCCCATTTCCGTGAGAGTTTTCGAAGGAAAAATCGATCCCACGACACTCGATTTCGGCCAGCTGTCCAACGGCGCTCGGTTCCCTGCTCTTTTCAATAGGCTCGTTGGGAGTGGTATCCCCCATTTCAATCATCCTTTCTTATGCAAGAAAACGCTCGAGCGATGGTTTCACATGGTAGTATAGAAGGAGAAATGTTTCTTAGGCGAGAGGCTTTGGGAAAGGCGATATGAAAGGGAGAGCCAACATGGGGGGGACGCTTCGCGTCCTCCCCCTTACCACCGAGACACCCGGGCCACGAACAAGTCGCACGGTTTCGATAAGTAATGTCAACACCAACTTTTTGACAGCTCAGGCTTGCGCTGTGGCATTATGCACCCTGTTTTTTTGCCTGCTCCTAGGTCCGTCGGCTCATGCGATCGATTGGGCGAAAAAAGACCGGGAGCTTCATGATCGAATCATTCCGATCATGCAAAAAGCTTGCCTCGACTGCCACAGTGGGGCTGAAGCCGCTGGGGGGCTTGCTCTGACCCACTTTCAAACGGCCAAGTCGATTCTGAAGGAGCGAAGCGCTTGGGTTACGATTCTCCAACGGATCGAAATCGGGGATATGCCTCCTGAGGATTCCGAACCACTCTCTTCCAAAGAAAAGAAGGAATTGGTGGAGTGGATTCAGTCGACGATCAACGACATCGAATGTGGTTTAACCCCCAATCCAGGGAGCGTCACTCTTCGGCGTCTCAACCGGGTTGAATACCAAAACACGGTCCGGGATCTGCTCGGTGTCGATTACAAGCCAGCCTCTGGGTTCCCTGGAGACGATGTCGGCTATGGGTTCGATAACATCGGAGACGTTTTGACCCTTCCTCCGATCCTCATGGAGAAGTACATCCGGGCAGCCGAGGAGATCAGTGAAACGGCGATCACGGCCCCCGAACCAGGCCCGGTTTACGAATCGATCATCAAGCTTGCAGACTTAAAACTAGAAAAGGGAGCCCGCTTCAGTGGCCGCCGAATGGACTTCACCTCGAACGGCAAAGTGGAGTTCGTCGAAACGCTCCCTTGGCGAGGCAAGTACCTCATCGAAACAGGTCTCGCAGGGACCAAGGCGGGGACCGAGCTTCCGAAGATGCGGGTTTCGATCAACGGTCGCGAAGTCGCGGTAGTGGAGTGCGATTCGAACTCTGCGAACGACATCAAGGTTCTTGAGATTCCTTTCACGGCGATCGGGGGGAAGGAAACGACAATCTCACTTGAGTTCATCAACGACTTTTACGTCGCGGCCAAGGATGGCAAACCAGCCGAGGATCGGAACCTTTTCATGTATGATGTGAAGGTCATCGGGAGGCAACCTCCCAAGCCGCTCGACGAGTCACGACTTCCAGTTAGTCATCAACGGATCGTTCGGGTGAAGCCTGAATTCGGAGTGACGGCCGCCAAAGCAGCAGAAGAATCTTTGCGTCCCATCGCGAGCCGTGCCTATCGGCGCCCCGTGAAACCAGAGGAACTGACTCGATTTGGAAAAATGGTTCAATCGGCGGTGGACGAAGGAGATTCCTATGAAGCAGCGATGCAACTCGGCCTCCAAGCGATTTTGATATCCCCCCACTTCCTCTTCAAAGTCGAATCTCCGGCAACGAAGAAAGGGAACGAGTATCCTCTTCTCTCCGATTATGAGTTGGCGACACGATTGAGCTACTTCATCTGGAGCTCCATGCCTGATGCGGAGCTCCTTGCTTTGGCGAACAAGGGGCAACTTCGGGACCCTCGCGTTATGAAGGAGCAGATTCAACGGATGATCAAGCATGGTCGCTCGTCGCAATTCATCGAGAACTTTGCTGGACAATGGCTCAACTTGCGGAACCTCGAAAAGTTCACCCCCAACCCCAATTTGTTCCCTCAGTGGGATGATGAAGTCCGCACTTTGGCGAGGAACGAGACCTACTATCTGGTGATGCATGTCATGCGAGAGGATATGAGCGTAAAGCGACTCCTCGATGCCGACTATACGTTCGTCAATGAGCGACTCGCCCGTTTCTATGGGATTCCTGGTGTAACGGGGACTAAGTTTCGAATGGTCTCGACCAAGGGGCACAAGAGGATGGGGGTTCTCACGCATGCGTCGGTCTTGGCATTGACCAGCAATCCGACTCGAACGAGCCCTGTGAAGCGTGGGAAATGGATACTCGACAATATCCTCGGCATGCCCCCACCCCCGGCTCCTCCCGACGTTCCCGAGTTGGAGAAGACCGAGTTGGTGGGTACGCTCCGCCAGCGGATGGAGCAACACGTCGCCAACCCGGCCTGTGCGAGTTGTCACAAATTGATGGACCCGCTTGGATTGGCGTTAGAAAACTACGATGCGGTAGGGCGTTGGCGAACCCAAGAGCCCGGGGGGCCGATCGACCCGAGTGGTGAATTGCCCGACGGGGACGTTCTCAAAGGGCCTGGCGATTTGATTCGATCGTTGACGACGAAGAATTCAGCCTTGTTCGCCCGCTGTTTCACGGAGAAGCTGATGACTTACGCCTTGGGACGTGGTTTGGAATACTACGATCGTTGTGCCGTCGACAGAATCATGGCAGCCGCTGCCAAAGATGACTACCGCATATCAACGCTGATTTATGAAATCGTAATGAGTGATCCCTTTCAACGAAAAGGAGTACGGGAAGAGCTATGAAACGAACCCCTATATCCAGACGAGCTGTTCTCCGTGGAGTTGGAACAGCTGTAGGCCTACCGTTACTCGACGCGATGTCACCGATTGCTCGTGGAGCTAGCGCTCCGAGTGTGCCGAGTCGCTTGCTCTTCTTCATGGTTCCCAACGGCGCTCACATGCCGGCATGGACTCCAAGTGAAGAAGGGGCTAATTACACGCTGCCTCCCATCCTGCAACCGCTGGCCAAGCACCGGGATTATGTTTCGGTTTTTACGGGACTGACCTTAGACGGTGCGCGGGCGCACGGAGATGGAGCCGGGGATCACGCGCGCAGCGCGAGTTCGTTCCTCACCGGAGCCCACCCGAAAAAGACCAACGGAGCCGATATTCAAAACGGGGTTTCGGTCGATCAGTTCGCGGGTGCTGCGATCGGCAGCCAAACCCGATTCGCGACCTTAGAGTTGGGTACGGAGGGATCCTCGCAATCGGGAAGTTGTGATTCGGGATACTCGTGCGCCTACTCGAGCAATCTCGCCTGGAGAAGCGAAAGCAGCCCTATCGCCAAGGAGCATGACCCGGCAGCGTTGTTCGAGCGGATGTTTGGAACAGCGGAAAAGGTTAGTGAAGGGAGCGCGACGCCGAGGCGTAGCGGGAGACGAAAGAGTGTTCTCGATTTCGCCTTAGAGGACGCAAAGTCTCTTCAACGCCAACTCGGTGTCGCTGATCAACGCAAGCTGGACGAATATCTCTACGCGATTCGAGATGTCGAGAACCGAATTCTGCATTCGGACAAGATGCAGCTTGGAGAAGATGGCCTCCCCATTTTCCCGCGTCCCGCCGGAATTCCCCGTGCTTGGACGGAACACTGCAAGCTGATGATGGACATGACAGCCCTTGCCATTCGTAGCGACTCGACACGAATTCTTTCGTTCATGTTCCGCAACGAAGGTAGCAATCATGGTTACCCGGAAATCGGAGTTCCCGAAGGACACCATGAACTCTCTCACCACGGGAAGAATGCAGAGAAGCAGGAAAAGATCCAGAAGATCAACACCTACCACATGGAGCATTTCGCTTACTTGCTCGACAACCTCTCCGGCGTTCAAGAAGCGGGAGGAACGCTTCTCGATCACTGCATGATGGTTTATGGAAGTGGAATCTCCGACGGAGATCGCCACAACCACGACGACCTGCCGATCGTCTTCGTCGGCAAAGCTGGTGGAAGAATAAGGACTGGACAACACGCGAAGTACGAAAAGAACACACCGCTATGCAACCTTTACCTATGGATGTTACAACAAGCGGGTGTCAGAACGGACAAGTTCGGAGATAGTACAGAGCCGCTGTCGGTCGCTTAGGCGTAGGGTGTGTGAAGTGGTCGCTGTTTCCAGCTCCGATCGAGATGGCGAGTCAATCCTCGCTTCTATTGCAATGACCTTCGCACCCAAAGCGGCCACGGAACACACCGGAAGCGTAGTCGGCACCCGCGAATTCCAACTTGATTCCTATTTCTAGCACTTCTACCCCTCACCCCCGGCCCCTCTCCCCGAAGCGGGGCGAGGGGAGCAGATAATTTAGGCGAGGCGCGAGCTAGGACACCAAAGCGGTGTCCGACGGGGACAAGCCCCGGCCGGACAAAAAACACGAATTTCCCTGGAGAAAATGCTTCACAGCGTTCCCCTCTGGGGAAGGTTACGTCAACCACCTTATGATGACAAATCGCATAGAAAGAAAAATTTGTCGATGCTCCAAGAGTTACCGAAGCCACTTCAAGCGGGAGAGCGAATCTCCGCCGCGATGACTCCCGTTTTGAAGTGGTTTCCCATAATCTGGCTAGGGATTGCCTTACCAGCTGTAAGCGTCGGCATTGGAGTGCTTCTTCAACGCCAACCGATCGATGGATATGCGATGGGGATCCTGTTGTCCCTGCTCCTAATCCTATCCTTGGTCGGAGGATGGTTGATTCGATGGTTCTGGGGTTGCGCAGATGTCGTCGTCGTGCGAAGTGAAGGGCTCCAAGTACGACGTGGGAGCATTCAAACATTGGTTCCTTGGGAAGAGATCGAGGGGCACAAGCTGTTCCGCAGCATGAACCCACCGATGATGACCCTGCAATTGCGCAAGCCGACCGACCTCGGATTGAAGGTCCAGTTCTTCGCGCTCCCCGTTCTAATGGGATTCGGAATGCATCCCAAAACCCGTGCGCTGTTGGAGAAGATGAAGCAGGCTTGAGGAAGAGGGTTTAACCGCAAACGTAGGGTGTGTGAAGCGGTCGGAATCTCAATGGCGACGTCCTCTCAAAGGCCCCTTTCCACCCCAGCTCTTCAAACTTCGCAACCCCTTCGATCGCGTAACACACCGGATGCGCAACCGAAACGGTGTGTTACGTGGTCGCTTGGGAAGGGACGGTGGTTGCCTTAGAAAACCCTTTTCACGGGTTTGTAGAAAAGGAGCTGGCAACAGCGACCACTTCACACACCCTACATCAGCCTTTAGTCTGCATATCCGTGTCTTCCGTGGTTCCCCAAAAAGCCCCTATGGGAGAGCCCATGCGGCACCGCCGACTGCGGCGGCTTGGGCCGCTGCGCCACGCAAGCTGACCGGGATAGGACCGACGGTCCAAGGAGCACACGAACCAGGTCGATAGTACCCGAGGGAGTATTGGCACTCGTTCATCGGGTGAATTCCCATCTTGTACGGTAGGAATACAACGTTCTTGACGAAATTCAAGCTCGAAATCGCAGGTTGCGCGACAGGGCCCCATTCGTGTCCGTATCGTTCCAACTGGACTTCTTCGAAATACAACGGCTTGTGGCAAGCTCCCGATGCCTTCCACGTCATCGTCGTTGCGACGAAGTTGCGCGGGTCGAACATCGCATCGTTGAGAGAGCATGTCGATGGCACACCCCATGCATCCGCGACGTAGACTTTATCGGGGTCGCTCAATCGATTCAGCAGGTAGGTTGTCCGTTGCCCATCGCGTTGCTCGATTACGACCGAGCCATAGGCTAAGTCGACGAGTCTACCTTGCGCCACTTCCTCCCCTGCTAGGTTGTACCAAACTCGTTGGTTGGCACTTTCGACAAAAGTCTCCTTGGTATAGGCGTTTTCTTCCCCTTCGTTTTTAATTCCTTCGGTGAAGGATGGAGAGGTGTCGATTCGGATTTTCGTGATGTCGGCTTGTTCGAGCGCAGCTCGTAGATCGTCGCAGTCGATGCCGGTACGCTTAGGTCCATCATCGGCAAGCGATCGGTCGTCATACCCGGAACTTCGGCGATCCGATGGGGAGTCGAATCGATCCGATCGGATTCGGTTCGGCGGAATTTGTTCCGTTTCTTCTTGGTCTACCGGGATCGAGGGAAGTGCCGGGATGCTTTGGGGTAGGCTAAACGACGGTGGCGTCAGAGAGTCTTCTTGATGATTCGCGAGCTTGATCTCCCGTACACGTCGACTCGATTGGCTTCCTGGATCCCCCTGAGGAGGAGTGGAAGCATTGCGCGAGAACTCTTCGGGACGGCTTCGCCAAGCTGGTGGTTCTTGCGAGGACGTATCCCGAGCCGAGGCAGGTTGAGCGAAGCTGGCGGGTTGGACTGCAGAGTCGGAGATTCGGTTCGCAGGTGTTACCGGTTGACGTCGCGCGACGGGTGTGAAACCCGGGTCGGCCTGCAGATGTTGCTGCGAAGCTTGTTGCGGCACGAACCCTTGCTGTGGATGGTTTGGTTGAGAATGGTTTGGTTGAGGAGCCGAGGGGCGGCCCAGTTCGAGCGATTGCGAGTAGTTCGCCGGCTTCGATTCGGGAGCTCGCTCCACTCTTCGCCAGCGAGCGACTTCGCTCGTGTTGTTGGCGGGAGCACCGCTTCGGAGTGTATTGACCGGGAGGTCTCCACCGTTGGATTGTGCTTTTGCGTAAGGTTGGGGAGACCAAGCAGGAGGTTGCTGAGCCTGGGACTCGGCCGAGAAGGCAAGTCCCAGTGGCAGGGTGACGAGGAGGGAGCGGCGGAGCCAGCTTCGCATCCCGGGCGAGGCAGGTTTAGCTGTCTCCGGAGTGGGAGACATCCGAGCTGTAATTGGGTGCTTCTTGCGTGATTGCGATGTCATGGGGGTGATTCTCGCGTACCGTTGCGGCTGAGACCTGTATGAAACGTGCATCCTTGCGTAACTCCGCGATCGTTTGGGTACCGCAGTAACCCATCCCGGCTCGAAGCCCGCCCACCAATTGATAAACATAGTCGGCCAACGGTCCTTTGAACGGCACTCGCCCTTCGACCCCTTCAGGAACCAGTTTTGACAACTGATCCTGAGAGCCTTGGCGGTAGCGTTCGCTCGACCCTTTGACCATCGCACCCAGTGACCCCATCCCTCGATACGCTTTGAACGATCGACCTTGGTAAAGGATGGTACGCCCTGGACTTTCTGCCAAACCTGCGAACAAGCTACCGATCATGACGCAGGAGGCTCCTGCGACGATCGCTTTGGTGATGTCCCCGCTGTAGCGGATTCCACCGTCGGCGATGGTCGGTATGCCTGCTTTCTCGCAAGCTTTCGTCGCTTGATAAATGGCGGTGATTTGGGGAACCCCTACGCCAGATATCACTCTCGTCGTGCATATGGATCCCGGGCCGATCCCTACTTTGACGGCATCCACCCCAGCGTTCATCAAGTCACGGCCACCTTCGTAGGTTGCTACATTGCCGGCGATGACATCGATATCCCACTGACGCTTCAGCTGTTTCACGGTCTCGATCACATTGGAGGAGTGACCGTGAGCGCTGTCGACGATCAGCACATCCACACCACGTTGGATCAGCTGCTCGGCTCGCTCCAGGTCGAACACCCCGATCGCCGCACCGACTCGAATTCTCCCTAGCTCGTCTTTGCAAGCATTTGGGAAACTTTTCATCATGTCGATGTCTTTGATCGTGATCAGTCCCGTTAGTTTGTATTCATCGTCAACCAGTAAAAGTTTCTCCACCTTTTTATCCGTTAAAATTTGCTCAGCTTCCGTAAGCGTTACATTCCCCTGCGCCGTTACCAAATTCTCTTTCGTCATAACCGAGGAAATGGGAAGCTCGGAAGACTCGAGAAACCTTAAGTCCCGCCGGGTAAGAATTCCGACCAATTTTCCGTTTTCTTCTGTAATTGGGATCCCCGAGACGTTCTGCTTTCGCATCAGATCTTGTGCCTGTGCAACGCTAGCATTCGGTCGAAGAGTGACGGGATCGGGAATGATGCCATTGGCGGAACGTTTGACTTTGGTCACTTCTTCCACCTGAGCTTCGATGCTCATGTTTTTGTGGATAACCCCCAGCCCACCCATTTTGCCAAGGGCGATCCCCATCTCACTTTCGGTAACCGTATCCATCGGGGAAGAGAGGAAGGGGATTTGCAAGCGGATTCTGGAAGTGAGCTGCGTGCTGACGTCTACGCCAGAAGGGAGCACCTCGGAATAGCGGGGCTCGAGCAGAACGTCGTCAAAGGTGATCCCTTTGTAAGCTAATTTGTCTTCCATTGAGTTTCCTCGATCATAGGATGTTGAGACCTGGAAACCTTCATAGTATGGCAAAACTGAGAAAAACCGGTAGGGGAGAGGGGAAGAGTGCACGGGTGGCACGCTCAGAGCGAAGCGATGGGCGTGGAGAGGTGCTAAAATATCAGGAGTAGCCAGGGCGTCTCGCTTTGGTGTTAAGGGGCTCCGGAAAACATGGACTCAGAAAGAACCGTGGGATGAACCACGAATCGAACGAATCTTACGAATTCGATTTGAGGGGTGAGACTTGAGGGGTGAGGCTTGAGGAAGAGGAGAGCTTTCTTAGTCTTGACCGTAGGTCAAGGCTGGGTAGCCCCGGGTAGGGGCGTCTAGAACTTAGGCGTGGGGCTGGCCCCACGTATAGAAGGGAGGAAGTGGTTTTAGAGCCCCGGTAGGGGCGAAACAAACCTGCGTTTCTTTTGTTCCGCCCCTACCGGGGCTCAAGATATTTCGGGCGGGGATAGCGTGGGCCAAGGCCCACGCCTAAGTTCTAGACGCCCCTACCGGGACTACCAAGAAGGTGTGCTTTTTGGAGATTACCCAGAATGCGCAGATTTAGAGATTGAAACCGGAGATGCAGCCGGAATCCATTGAATCCCATGACGATTAACTCGACTCCAATAAAGCTCGCAAGAGCCTACGATGCTCGTTTTACCGAGGGGGAGTTTCGCGTCCTTGTCGACCGGCTTTGGCCGCGCGGGGTTTCTAAGGAGAAACTCCGTCTCGACGCTTGGTGCAAGGAAATCGCCCCAAGCGATGCGCTGCGCAAATGGTTTGACCATCGAGTGGAGCGTTGGGACAAGTTTCGAGAGTCTTACAGGCAGGAACTCTCGACCAAACCGATCGAAGTGGCGGGGCTCCGAGCAATCGCAAAAACACAACCTCTTCTCCTTATCTATGGCGCGAAGGACGAGGAGCACAATCAAGCGGTGGTGCTCAGAGAGTATTTGCTTGAGTAGGAAAGGGGCGCACGCGAAGCGTCCCCCCATCACAACCCGTGGCGTTAGCGAGGGACAGCGCTGGCAACCACGCATCCATCCCAGGTCTCACAGCACGCCCTTCGTGCCTCAGGGACGTGCCACCCAACGCCTGAGATATTCTCGACAAGGGCTACGTGCACTCGCGACGCTGTCCCTCGCTAACGCCACGGGTTGTGATGTTAGGACGCTTCGCGTCCTAACCCTTAACAGCCAACGTCAGCCCACCCTCGGCCCCTCTCCGGCGCGTTCTAGGGCGCCAAAGCCGGTAGCTCCAGCACTTGTCCTTGGGCGAGCAACCTTGTCCGCAATGCTGGGTAAGGCAATTCTTGCACCGAATGATTCTCCTTGGCTGCGAGGGCCGCGGCGATGCCGGCACTTTGCCCTAGAATCATCCAGGTGGGTTCCACGCGAATGGAAGAGATCCCCACATGCGTGCAGGAAAGGGCCACGGGAACCAACAAATTCGTACACTCCTCTGGGCGTGGCACGATCGATCGATAGGGGACGTGATAGGGATAACCATGGGGACGTCCCTGCATCCGATAGGGAAAAATCGTACCTTCGTTGATCACACCGTCCGGCAACGCGACCCGTTGACAATCATGCGAATCGATCGGAAAGGAAGAAACAACGATCGGATCTTCCTTGTGTGGTGTTTCGAGGATGTCCTTCTGCGAGAGAACATACATCCCGAGCATGCGACGTCCTTCCCGCACATAGAGTTGCGGTGACCAATGGCCATGTTCGGGAAATTCGTCGCGGGACAATCCGAACTTCGCTAACTCCTCGCGCAAAGAAGCTGGGACTGCTTCGTCGGTCGTAAGAAAGTGATATAGCTCGAGAATATACTGCCGATGCTCCTCCCATATTCGGCCCCGTTCCTCGGCATCCGCCTCACACCAACGATCACCACCTCCGACGAGCCCCATCGAGAATTGCTTTCCAATGCCGTTGTTCGCGTCGAACTTCCCGTTGGGAAGTGGGTAGAGATCCCATAACAAGATAGGTCGCGTCTCCTTCGCAAAATACCGCCGAATCACCTCGAAACGGTCGGGATCGTACTTGCGTGGCTCAGGAAAGGGAACACGACGGTCAGGATCTTTGGTAAGGCAGAGACGGAAACTGTATACCATCACATGCCGATCTCCTTCCTCAAGCTCCCCCGCGTCGGTGGTAGTAACCAATGGCAGGGAGTTTCCGGAGGAGTCGAATCCGGAGATTGGCATTTTCTTCTTAGGATATTGCTTCGCTGCAAGGGACTCTCCGTATTCGCTCCTCCCTTCCCTGCCGATCGTCCATCGGACCCCCGATGCGGCCATCAAGTCTCCTTCGTAGGTCGTATCGATATAAACCTTGGCAGTAAACGCACCTTGCGCAGTAACAAGCCGAACGATGCGCGTCCCTTCTCGCTCCACGGTTTGAATCGCATGGTTGGGGAGCACCTTCACACCCGCTTCGTCGAGCATCTCTCTTGTGACTTGAGCTGCAACGTGCGGTTCATAGGTCCAATGGGTATGGTCTTTAACCGATACGGAATAGGGTAAGGGGATGTTCCGCTCCTGATACTTCCGTTCGATCCTTCGATGCCATTCGTCGAACAATCCCATGACGGTGCTTCGAATGGTCTGGTTCGAGTCACTGAAGCTGAGACCACCCGTATTTACTCCACCGATGTGACCGGTCGGTTCGAGCAGGATCACTTTTGCTCCTTCGCGCGCGGCCGCGATGGAGGCGCAAACGCCGCCAGGAGTTGCACCATAGACAAGCACATCAATCTCTTCGGATGCCGCTAGAGTCCGAGAAAGGCCGATCCAACTCAAAACGATAAAGAGGATTATTCGCATAGCGTTTTCTTTGCTTACTGAGAGATGCAAGTAAATCAGGCTTTCGTAGGGGAGACACGTTCGGTTCCCCCACCCATGCAAAATGATATCTCGGCTTTCCTTACCACGCCATTCCCGGACGGCACGCGAAGCGTCCCCCATCACAACCCGTGGCGTAAGCGAGGGATAGCGCTGGCAACCACGCATCCATCTCAGGTCTCACAACACGCCCTTCGTGCCTCTGGGACGTGCCACCCTACATCTGAGTTTCCCGACAAAGGCTAAGTGAACTCGCGACGCTGTCCCTACCTGGGGGGCAAGACTTTCGCCCCGCTCGTAACCCATGCTCGATCAGTAGTGCTAATACAGTGCAACCTCTTTACTGCCAGTACCTTACGCCGCTACATCCCCCGTCCCTCCCAGGTTCCTCGATTTTGGCCCTTGCCGGAGGGGCTAGCCCTTCGATATGGTGTTAGCCATCTGCGGTGGATCGACTGCTGGCGTTTGCTAGCTAAACCGCAATTCACCTTTGGCCGGTCGATATGTCCGCACCAATTAGCAAGGTGGCTTCCATGCGAGCTTTGTTTCGCGAGGCGAGCCCCGCCATACTCCCTTCCCTGCTCATGTGCGACTTCTCCAATTTGGAGCGGGAGGTTCGTCGTTTGGAAGAAGCGGGAGCAAAGGTGCTTCATCTGGACGTGATGGATGGGAACTTTGTTCCGAACTTGACCTACGGGATGCCGATCGTCGAAGCGCTCCGTCGCATCACGACGCTCGCTTTAGATGTCCATCTGATGATCAACAATCCTGCTCAATACGCAAAGCAATTTATTGCAGCGGGAGCGGATGCGATAACCTTCCACATCGAGGCGAGTCCTTCGCCTGAAAAACTACTTCAAGAGATCCGCGACGAGGGAGTACTCTCAGGGCTCGCGATCAACCCCAACACCGATTTTGCCTTGGTCGAGCCCTTTGCAGGCCAGTGCGATCTCCTGTTGGTCATGAGTGTACAAGCCGGGTTCGGGGGCCAGTCCTTCAACCCGGTCGCATTGGACCGCCTCGCTAAACTTCGAAAGGAGTATGGAGAGCAACTTCTGTTGGAGGTTGACGGAGGCGTGAACCATGCAACGATTAGCTCCTGCGTTCGCGCAGGTGCAGACCTATTGGTCGTCGGTTCCGCGCTGTTCCAACAGCCGGACTATGGCCAAGCAATGGCGCAATTACAAGCGGCGATGACATCATAGTCGCCGTTTTTCATTCCTCTCCGGATAGGATTATATGTGTAACGTTGTCGTGGTTCGGCCTGGAGCCACATTGTTCGATGAACAAGAGAGAATCAAGGGAAGTCTCGACATCCCTTTATCAGAACAAGGCCAAGCGCAAGTCGTTCGAGTCGCCAATGAACTGGAGCGTTTTCCGATCGCTTATGTTTACAGCGGCCCCTGCGAATCTGCCCAAGAAACAGCCAAAGAAATCGCCGAACATGTTCGTGCGAAATGGAAGGTCTGTGATTGCTTTCGCAACCTGGACCACGGACTTTGGGAAGGGAAGACGATCGAAGAGGTTCGTCGACAGCAGCCCAAGCTTTTCCGACAGGTCCAAGAAAACCCTCGCTCGTTCTGTCCACCCGGTGGTGAAACGATCGCGGATGCCGAACGAAGGATCTCCAAACTCCTCGCCAAGCTTTGCAAGAAGCATGCAGACGAGACGATCGCGGTTGTCATCCCCGATCCGCTCGCTTCGCTCGTGGCGAACCGTCTTCTCGAAACCGATTTCCGCGACATGTGGGAAGCGGAGCAAGACGATGGAACTTGGGAGATGATCGATGCCGAGACCCATCGTTGCGTCGATTCGGATCATCAACCCAGTCCCTCCGAACCGGGGCAGGAGCGGCTTGCATCGGACCGATCGACAGGTTCCAATTTCAATCTCTCCTTTTCCGCAATCCCTAGCTGATTTCAACCCATGAGCACTTTGGACAACCCATCACAGAACGGGGCCAAACGAGGAGTCCCCGAAGGTCTTTGGATCAAATGCGCTGGATGCGGTGAAACGATCTATCGCAAAGAGGTAGATCGAAACCTCAATGTTTGCCCAAAGTGCAATTACCATATGTACGTTTCGGCGTCGGACCGAATCTCCCAGCTCCTCGATGAGAACACCTTCGAGATCTGCGACGAGAACGTTCTTCCCACCGATCCTCTTTCCTTCTCAGATAAAAAATCCTACGCCGCGCGCATCGTCGACGAGCAGAGGCGAACCGGGCTTACCGACGCGGCGGTTTGTGGGACTGGGATGATTCGAGCACGGCGCGTTGCGATCGCGATCACCGATTCCTCCTTCATCATGGGAAGCATGGGATCGGTTGTCGGCGAGCGGTTGACGCGGCTTGTGGAACGAGCCACCGAGCACAAGCTCCCCCTGATCATCGTCAGTGGCTCGGGGGGCGGAGCTCGAATGCACGAAGGGATTCTCTCCTTGATGCAGATGGCGAAGGTTTCCGCTGCGCTAGCCAGGTATCATGAAAACGGCGGGCTCTATATCAGTGTCCTTACCAATCCGACCATGGGTGGAGTCGCTGCAAGTTTTGCGAGCCTCGGGGATTTGATCTTCGCCGAACCCAAAGCGCTGATCGGCTTCGCCGGCCCCCGAACGATCAAAGCGACGATTCGGATCGAACTCCCGGAAGGTTTCCAAACCAGCGAGTTTCTTCTCGAGCATGGCTATATCGACCGAATCGTCGAACGAAGCCGTCTTAAAACCGAAATCGCAACAGCGATCGACTATTGCGGGAAATTGTAAAGGGAATCTCGTTGGGGTAGCCCTGCGCATCGGTGATAAGAGTTGATGGGCTGCTAAGAGGTTGATGTTGTGAGGATTTAGGTTTGCGCAAGTTTCGTTCTCCGTCTCCCTTCTTGTCCGACCGGGGCTCGTCCCCGTCGGACACCGCTTTGGCGCCCTAGAACGCTCCGCGTTTTAAGATATCTGCTCCCCTCGCCCCTCTCCCCGAAGCGGCTCGTTATACCACACATCTATGGTTATTTGCTAGCGTTTCGCCGCTCCGCGGCGGGCGGCCA
>CAYMXM010000039.1:0-18142 GCA_964394065.1 uncultured Pirellula sp.
AAGGGCTACGTGCACTCGCGACGCTGTCCCTCGCTTACGCCACGGGTTGTGATAGGGGGGACGCTTCGCTTCCCCCTTAACACCGATGCGTCAGGCCACCCCCAGCCCTTCTCCCCGAAGCGAGAAGCCTTCACGCCCATCGCTGCGCTCCGAGCGTGCCACCCCGGACGCGCCACTCAGCCGCGTTACACCTTACACCTCAAAGCTTACACCTCAAAGCTTATATCTCAAAGCTTACCCTGCCGCTCGCGTCAGACGGTCCATCAGCGCGGTTCCGAGACCGGTTCGGGGAACCGTTTGACAAACAATGCAGTCGGCCCCCATTCGATCCGCTTCACGGAACGTGTCAAATAAGCGTTCCCCATACGACTCGATGTCTCCAACTACGGTGCATTTCAGATATCGAGAACGATCCAATGGTTCGTCCAAACCGATATAGCAACTGCGGTCGGACAGGGAAGCGTTTTCTAGGGGCTCGCAATCGTTGAGAAGGATGACTCGTGCGCGCGGGCGATAATGTTGGTGTCGCAGTCCGGGCGAATTCTTGTAACGTATCTCGGTACTTTCCTCACCTCCCTTCAACGCAGGTTCGTAGTCCCGAATTTCGGGGACAACTTTAGCAAGTTCTTCATAGGTAATCTTCCCTGGGCGCAGAATGCGAGGTGGCGAGAGGGTCGCATCGACGACGGTACTCTCAAGCCCGATCTCAGTAGGGGGACCGCATACGATCCCAGCCACGCGACCGTCGAGATCCTCAGCGACCGCCTCCCAAGTCGTAGCGCTTGGGGTCCCCGACCGGTTAGCGCTCGGGGCTGCGATCGGCACGCCGGCTCCTTTCAGAATGGCTCTCGCCCAGGAATGGGAGGGGATTCGAATCGCGACCGTGTCGAGCCCCGCCGTGACCTCCGCCGGGACTCGCTCCGATTTTTTGAAGACGAGGGTCAGGGGGCCAGGCCAAAAGGTCTCCATAAGCTTTTGAGAGGTTTCGGTAAAATCGACCACGAGTTGGGAGAGCCATTCCTTGCTCGGGATATGGACGATGAGGGGGTTATCGCTCGGTCGCCCTTTGGCCGCAAAAATACGCTGGACCGCTTTTGCGTCCAAGGCGTTGGCCCCGAGTCCGTAGACTGTTTCGGTCGGAAACGCCACGCACTCTCCCTTTGCGAGCATTGCACCCGCTTGAGAAAGCTCGTCTTCACGGAAATAGTAGGTTTGCATGGTAGGGATCTCTATGGCGATTCGCGTCCCCAAAATCTAAACTGAATCGCATGGATCGCAAACCTACTGAAACTCAAAACGCTGGGGAAAGCGTTTCCTTTGTCGAGGAATCGTCGGTTTTCGTCTCTGGATTGACGGGATGGCTCAAGTCGTTTTTTCCCAACCTGCGAGATGCAGCGATTCGCTGGTCCGAGGATGATGCGAGCTCTCTGGCTGCAGCCGTGGCCTATTACTTGGCCCTTTCCTTGTTTCCCATGATGTTGTTGTTGACGTCGGGAATCGGGCTTTTTTTCGAATTTTCGAATTTTGGACGGGACGCGGAGGTGCAGATCCTAGACGCGGTGGAGCAGCAGACTTCCCCGGTCGTGAAGCAGCAAATCGAGGAAGTTCTCCATCAGCTCCGCAATCAATCTCTCATCAGCGGCCCGTTCGGAATGATCGCCGCCATTCTCGCGGCAATCGGTGTTTTTGCGCAGATCGATCGAGGCTTTGACCGGATTTTTCGAATCCCGATCGAGCGAAGTTCGACGATGCAGCGGACGATCTACAACTTGGTCCGGCACCGCTGTCTGGCATTTCTCATGCTTGTTTGTCTTGGGGGAACGATCCTCATCCTCTTTGCATCCAGTATGGTGTTGGCGCAGTTTCGATCGATTACAGGAAGTACCCTTCCAAGCCTACAGCATGTATTTGGTCTATTCGATACCGTGGTGACCATTGCATTGAACGGTGTCCTTTTTGGAATGGTTTATCATTGGCTCCCCAAGAAGAAGGTTTATTGGACGGACGCGTTGCGAGGTGGCTTGCTCGCGGCTCTCATTTGGGAACTTGGGAGGAGTCTGCTTGGAGTCTTCTTCATCGGCATGCGGTACACCTCGGCGTACGGCGTGATCGGTTCGTTCATCGCGATCCTTCTTTGGTGCTACTATGGGATATCGATTCTTTTCTTCGGTGCGGAGTACGTGCAGGTCCTCGCGCTCCGCCGGGCCAAATCTCCCGATCTCATCTCCCCTTCCAATCAAGCTCTCGGTGCGGGAGGAGCTGGAGTGCTAATAGAGGTTGAGCAAGTGGTGCAGACCGAGGAGAATGGGGAGGAGTTGAAGACCGATGCCGCCGCCACGGATGTCACTGTGGAATCATCTTCAGCGAATTCCCGCAGCGAAGCGGGGCGACCTTTGATCGTAGCTCAAGTCGACGCGGATCGACAGCAACCTCGCCGGACCCACACCACCCCCTAACGCACCATTCTCATGTCAGGTCAGCTCATTGCCATCGGGACGGACATCATCGAATGCGTCCGTATTGCCCAGATGATTGAAAAGCACGGCGAAGTTTTTTTACAGCGTGTTTTCACGCAGCGAGAAATCCAGTACTGCTCGTCCCGGAAAGCGGCGAATCAACACTATGCGGGTAGATGGGCAGCCAAAGAGGCCGTTTTGAAAGTACTCGGAACTGGTTGGGCCAAAGGAATCCAATGGACCGACATCGAAGTGAGCAATGAAGTCTCCGGCGCCCCCACTCTTTCCCTTTCCGGGAAAGCGGCCGAGATCGCGCGCGACCGAGGGATTCGCGAAGTCATGATCACCATCTCTCATTGCCGCAACTACGCAACAGCTTTCGCAACAGGGGTCGCGTAGCGTCGTCAGCTTTTTAACAACCCGCCCAACTCCTGCCCCTTGTTCTTTCTCACGAAAAAAGAGCCTGACACCACTTCAAAAACACAAGCCGGTTCGCTACACTCTGGAGACGTTCGTTCAAATGAACACGCACCCGTGGCGCAATTGGATAGCGCATCGGTCTTCGGAACCGAGGGTTATAGGTTCGAATCCTATCGGGTGTATTTTCTACGCTAAAATCTCAGGGATTTTGAAGGTTCTAGGGCAACCTAGGGTGAAACTGGTTTTTTTCTTGAAATCCATCTGCTAAAGTCTTCGCGGCAGGGGAAGAGCCAGCTTCATGCGGCTAGGCATTTTCACCTTTCTTTATCCTAGCAAGATTGAGTTTTTTTGCCTGTACGCTGAAGGGTGCGTCATGTCGACAGCAGAGGCAGCAGCCAAGATTTTTGAAGAGATTGCTCAATTGTTCGGTTCATGCCCCACGGATAAGCAAGTCTTGGAGTTTCGCCCCTCTCCTGACGTTTCCCAGCGGGCCTCTCAGCTGCTGCAGCTCAATCGCACGGGCAAAATGGATGACGATCTGAGGCACGAATTAGACCAATACGAACATGCAGAACTATTGATGCGCATGGTGAAAGCTCAAATACGTGCCAGACATAAATCCGGTTCCCCATGAGCGAATATGTCCCTGCGGAACTGCGGCGACAGATTCGTGAGCGAGCGGGGTTCCGATGTGAATATTGTTTGCTTCACGAAGATGACGCTTTCTTGCCATTTGAGCCTGATCACATTATAGCTGTGAAGCATCGCGGAGAAACTTCGGAAGGTAACTTGGCCTGGACTTGTTTTGCATGCAATCGTGCCAAAGGAAGTGACGTCGCATCCATAGACGAATCGACAGGTGAGATCGTAAGGCTTTTTCATCCGAGATCTGATATGTGGGGCGATCATATGGACCTTCTGTCGAGCGGATTGATTTTAGCTAGAACCTCTGTTGGCCGAGTTACCGTTTCGCTGCTTAAGTTAAACCGACCTGAGCTTCTAGCAATAAGAACGCTGCTTTCAAAATCGAATCGAAAACCTCGATAGAGAAGATTCTTAGTTGCAATTCACATGGCGTCCTAACCGAGGCAACGTGCCATGCGCTCTTTCTGCTCTGAAGGAGAGGGCGAACTTAGCGATGATGTTTAGCACTTCTACCCCTCAACCCCGGCCTGGCCTGACGCATCGGAGTTAAGAGGTAGGACGCGAAGCGTCCTACCATCACAACCCGTGGCGTTAGCGAGGGATAGCGTCGCGAGTGCACGTAGCCCTTGTCGGGAATATCTAAGGCGCCGGGTGGCACACCCATGAGGCACGAAGGGCGTGCTGTGAGACCTTGGCTGCCAGCGCTGTCCCTCGCTTACGCCACGGGTTGTGATTTTCGGGTCTCGCTTACGCGTCGACCAAACAGCCCAAACACCTTATATTCGCGCCAATGCGTCAGGCCACCCCCGGCCCCTCTCCCCGAAGCGGGGCGAGGGGAGCGGAACTCTAAAGCGCTACTAGGCCGCAAAGCGGCCTCTTCTGCCTTATACCTCCAAGCTCAAGGCTCATAGCTCACAGCTATCCTCAACAGCTATTTCGTATAAATCGCATGCTGGGGGTTTCCTCCTGATTTGAGGTAAGCGAGGAGTTCCAGGACCTCTTCTTCGTTCAGGGTATCGAGCAAGCCGCTAGGCATCATCGATACGCGACTCGCACGCATCTCGACGATATTCTCACGCTTGATGTTCGTGAAGTTCCCTGGATCGAGCATGTTCGTCGCGATCATAAGATTGTTGCCGTTCAGGTTGGCGACTCGCCCTACGACGGTTCGGTCATCATCCAGAAGGAATTGAGTCGCTTCATACTGATCGCTGATCTCTTTGCTCGGTTCGACGATCGCTACGAGCATATCATGCGTGCTAAATCGCCCTCCGGAGCTGGTCAAGTCAGGGCCTTGGATCCCTCCCTCACCATTGAATCGGTGACACTTGAAGCACTGGGCGACGGCGAACATTTGTCGGCCCCGTTCAAAGTCGAAGCCACTCTTCTTTTTCTCTGCAGCGGTATCTAGATCAGAAACGGTCCATGCTTTGACGAATTTCCGGGGAGCAAGATCTGCAAGGGGATCTTTGGGTGCTGGAGGGGCACCGACCAATTCTCCGAGCCCACTTTTTTGTTCCTCGGAGAGTTGCTTGATCGCGACTTGGCGAATGTTCTCGATGAACCCGCCAAACGAGGCGCCACCTCGTGCGGTTGCCACGTCATAGAACCATTGGAAATACTTCTCCCTCAAGGAGTCAGTCCATCCGTCCTTCACTTCTCGCAAGCAGAAGGCATAGTGAATCTGTGCATCAGCGGCGCCGCTCGACTTAAGTTTCTCAACGCATCGATCGACGATCTTCGGCGCATTCAAATAAACCAATACCCTTGCAAGCTCTTTATCGATGTCACCATCCCCATCCGCCGAGGGGAACTTGGGGTCGAGCTGCGCGATGATTTTGTTGCGTCCCTCCGAGGTTCCTTCCCCGAGCCTCAAGAAGGAGAGTTGGTAGGCGCGAAGAAGCTCCAGCCGCTCTGTTACCGTCAGCTTCTCCCAGTCGAGACTTAGGAGCTTGCTGTGAACTAGTGCCTGGTCGCTCGCTTCTCCTTTACGGCAGAGGGCGATGGAAAGGGTAATGATCCCCTGAGTGTCGGTCGCCTTCTCCAAAGCGGACTTCCAAAGCTTCGGATCATTGTGCTCCAGAGCAATGCGCGCGGCAGTTCTAAGCGCCCGATCTGCGTTCCCGATGTTGGCGATGGCTTTGTCCAAATTCAAGTCCCCCCGATGCATTCTTTCGAGCTCATGCCGAACTTGGCGAATTTGCTTTGCTTCTTCCGAGTCCGGATACGTCGCAGGGGAAACATCGTCGTTGCCCGTGTAGCGAACCCGATAGAGGGCAGACTGTGTCTTTCGGCCACCGATGGCGAAGTAAATATGACCGTCGACTTTCGAGACGATCAAGTCGGTTACCGGCATCGGCGATGCGCTGATGAAGGGTGCTACCTTTCCTTCATAGGTCGCCCCACTAGGGCTCAACTCCACCGAGTAGATCACCCCATAGCTCCAGTCGCTGATCAACAATGCGTTTTGGTATTTGGCGGGGATCTTAGCCCCGGTACCAAAGGCGATTCCAGTTGGCGAGCCGTAGCCGATATTGGCGACAGCACCGAAGCTATCCGCAAAGTAGGCGGGCCATTTTCCGGTTCCGTTTCTCCATCCGAACTCCGCTCCGCTGATGACATGGTTGACACGGGTCGGTCGGTACCAAGGAGTTCCGATATCCCATTCCATATCGGCGTCGTAGGTGAAAAGCTCGCCGGCGGGATTGAATGCGATGTCGTATTCGTTCCGAAATCCAGTTGCCACCAACTCGATATCACTACCATCTGGGTTCAAGCTTAGGATGAATCCCCCTGGGGCAAGGACCCCTGCCATAAAACCACGCCCGTCCGGCATGCGTCCAAGCATATGGTCTTCCGACCAAACACGAGGCACGCGAGAGTGATCGATCCTTGCGGGGAGTGCTGTTTGATTTCCTGCGGCGAGGAAGAGTCGACCGTTGGGGCCTTCGATGATCGCGTGAGGTCCGTGTTCACCACCACCCGTCAATGGAATCAAATGCTCTTTGAATTCGAATTTTCCGTCCCCGTCCTTATCTTGGAAACGAAAGAGTCCTCCCCCTTCCTTGGCATTCACGACAACATAGAGTCCGTCCTTAGTCTCTAGTAGTCCCTGAGCCATCCCGATCTCGACATCGACCGGTTCTACTTGAGTTACCGATGCAGCTTCACCGGCAGGAGCAGGAGTGACACGGTAGATTTTGCCGTATTGATCGGACGCTAAGATGCGACCGTTCAAATCGTTGGTGAGACAGACCCAGGAACCTTGTTGCGCTATGGGAACCTCGTAGACCAGATCGATTTCAAATCCTGGAGGGACACGGAAGGAAGCAGGGGGCGTCGCTCCGAGTTGAAACGAGTGCCCTACGTTTGAAGTAACTATCCCGGCTAAAACCGCGATAGACCACAAGAATCGATAATTTCGCATAGTACCTCGAAGCCATTGTCCTAGAGTGATTCGTTCAAGAGTTGATGCCGCCATTTTAATAGCAATGGGGCGCAAAACAATGCGGGGGGCTAGGCTGGGGTGCCCTGACGCATCGGTGGTAAGAGTAAGGACGCGAAGCGTCCCCCCATCACAACCCGTGGCGTAGGCGAGGGATAGCGTCGTGAGTGCACGTTGCCCTTGCCTGGAAATCTCGGGCGCCAGGGTGGCACGCCGCTGAGGCACGAAGGGCGTGCTGTGATACCTTGGATGGATACCTCGTTGCCAGCGCTGTCCCTCGCTTACGCCACGGGTTGTGATTTTCGGGCCTCGCTTACGCGTCGGCCAAACAGCCAAACACTTTGCATTCGTGCCGATGCGTCAAGCCACCCTACGACTACGACCCCACTCAAAATTGGGAAGTTATTTCGGGACAGTTCTTAAGATTATTCCTACAATGCGGAGGCAATTCACTCCTTCCATCACAGCTACTACACTCCATTCGAAGTTGATTCTCAGGCCATGAGCGAGAACCCTTACGCGGCTAGTCCGAGCGATTTTCGTGTCAACGATTATTCCGACATCAATTCCTCGAACGATGTGGAGGCTGTGCGCCGACGTTATCTATCACACGAAGCATCTATTCGCTCGGTGGGGCTCCTCTACTATCTCGGCGCATTTTTCGGGATGTTTGCGGCGGTGTTCTACGGACTGATGGCCACGGGCGCAATTGTGAATCCTGAAATGGCCCGGCAGCAACACCAAGGAATTGCGATGGTTATGTTTGGTGTCATGGCGGTTCTTGCCGCTGGTTTTTCTATATTTCAAGGGTTTGTGGCTTACGGCCTGCTTCGTTTGCTACCCTACAGCCGTATTGCAGGATCGATCGTTGCTGGATTCGGATTGCTCGTCCTTCCGATAGGCACGGTGATATCAGCCTATATTCTTTACCTTTTGCTGTCAGCCAAAGGAGAATATGTCTTCTCACCTCAGTACCGCGTCGTCCGCGAACAGACGCCCCATATCCGTTACAAGGTCAGTATCATCATCTGGATTTTAGGGGGACTGTTGGGCCTATTGTTCCTCTTGGCTTTCGTCGGTCTGATGGTGGGGTTGATATTCGGATAGATGCCATGCGGGAGAACCGCAGTGCAAACCCATACGACGCTAGCATCAACGAGTTACTCGGGACCGCTCCTTGATAACTCTCTCCAAAGTTCCGGTCGTAGGAGTTGTCAGTGCTAAGCAGGGGGAGCACTGGGGCGCAAGGGAATAAATTCTGGCATTTCCCCCTTGATCTGTTCTGCATGGCACCAGAACCAATGCTAGTTTTCTGATGCCTGAGCCTGGGATTTGCATTTGCTCATCCGTAGACGCTCTAAATCTTCTAAACAACCCCAATCGGGAGAATATAAATAAATGTCACGTATCAACACCAACGTTAGCTCGCTGAACGCTCAGATCCGCCTTAACCGAACCAACGGCGACCTCCAAACGGCTCTCACCCGTTTGAGCACCGGCCTCCGAATCAACTCCGGGAAGGATGACCCCGCAGGTTTGATCGCGAGCGAAGCACTCCGATCCGACATCACCAGCATCAACAAAGCACTCTCCAATACCCAACGTGCTACCCAAATCATCGGTACCGCAGACTCGGCCCTCGGACAAGTTAGCTCCCTCCTCAACGACGTTCGTGGTCTGATCACCGAAGCTGCAAACAAAGGGGCGATGAGCGATGACGAAATCGCTGCAAACCAGCTCCAAATCGACTCCTCCCTCGAAGCAATCAACCGGATTTCTCAAACGACCACCTTCCAAGGTCGCCGCTTGCTCGACGGATCCCTCGATTTCCAAGTACAGCAAGGGACCGGCTATACCAACGCCAACGTCAAAGATTTGCAAATCAACTCGGCTAACTTGGGTGCCACGGGAGAGATCGCTGTCAATGTTGACATCACTGCTGCCGCAACTCAAGCAGACCTTACCGTCTCCGTTCCTGCCGTCGCCGCTGTCGTCGGCCCTCCAGCCCTGCCAGCTGTTGCTGCAGGTACGCTCGCTGACGACCTCGTATTTCAGCTCACCGGAACCAATGGCTCGGAAGTCTTCAAGTTCGAAGCCGGGGCCACGGTCCAACAGATGGCTGACGCGGTCAACCTTCTCAAGGATTCGACAGGAATCGAAGCTACGGTCAATGGTACCAACCTCGATTTGAACAGCTCCGCCTATGGTTCGGACGCGGTGGTCGATATCGAAGTGATTCACGAAGGAGCGCGAGGTGCTGTCTCGGCTGCTCTTACTACAAAACGAGCAACAGGTACCGACGTGGCTGCAACCATCAACGGAGCTACCGCGCTCGGAAAGGGAAACACCCTCTCGATCAACAACTCGACCCTCAGCATGAAGATGACAGTGGCTGATGGATCAAGCACCGACGTTGCGTTCGACATCAAAGGTGGTGGAGCCCAGTTCCAACTCGGTCCAGACGTTGTCAGCAACCAACAAGCCCGCCTCGGGATCGGAAGCTTGAACACCGCGAAGCTCGGTGGCGTAAACGGCAGACTCTACGAAATCGCCAACGATGGTGCTGCTTCGTTGACGAAGGACGTGACGAAGGCTGGAGCGATCGTCGATGAAGTGATCGGGAAAGTCACTACCCTTCGTGGTCGTCTCGGTGCATTCCAACGAACCGCTTTGGAAAGCAACTCCGTTTCGCTCAACGACACGTTGACCAACTTGACCGAAGCACAAAGCTCGATTCGAGACGCAGATTTTGCTAAAGAATCGGCAGCTCTTACCCGAGCTCAAATCCTGGTTCAATCGGGTACCAGCGTTCTCGGTATCGCAAACCAAAGCTCGCAAGCCGTTCTGTCCCTCCTTCGTTAATCCGGAATTGGGCAGGGTTTAGGATTCACAAGACAAGGCGTGTCAGATCTTCTGACACGCCTTTTTTTGTGCTGGTACTCTATCGGACGGTACCTTTCAGAGAAAAACGTCGATAAAGCTATGGTGGCCCGGTGCGTCCCGGCCATCACAACCCGTGGCGTTAGCGAGGGACTGCGTCGCGAGTGCAGTTGGCCCTCGTCGGGAATACCAAGCGCCGAGTAACACGTCCCGGAGGCACGAAGGGCGTGGTGCGATACCTTGCATGGGATGCCTAGTTGCCAGTGCTATCCCTCGCTTACGCCACGGGTTGTGATTTTCCCCGAAGCGGGGCGAGGGGAGCGGAAATACTAGAGGAGGGTGACATCCAATTTTTGCGTTCGCAATTTCCTCCTTACACACTTCCTTTTTTACACATCTTTCCTATTCCTCCTCACCCGCCACCACGAGCGTGGCATAGTTTGCATTATGGGAAGAATTCAATCGAACATAGGTCTGACCTCGGGAATTGACATCACTGGGACCGTCGACCAGCTGATGAAGATTTCGGCGCGCCCGATGGAGATGATGCAGTCGCGCGTGAAGGGATTGCAGGCTCAACATACGGCCCTTAGCGAACTGATGGCCTTGACGATCGGGATGCAGTTGCAGTCGGATCGGATCGGTCTCCCCTCCTCCTTCAACACCAACAAGATCAGCACCGCAAAGCCGGATATCCTTTCCGCCAAGATCTCAGGGACTGCAGCCCCAGGAAACTATGCAGTTCAAGTCCTGCAAACTGCGCAAACGGCAACCGCATCAAGCTCGGTCATCTCGAACGCTTCCGATACCTTGCAGAGTGGTGAGTTCGTCGTTCGGACCGGCGGCTTCGTCGACAACACCATGTCCCTCGATGACCTCCGCGGAGGCGCGGGGGTCGCACGAGGTGTCATTCGAGTCACCGATCGAACAGGCACCTCCAAAGAAATCGACCTGCGCTTCGCGGCGACGATGGACGATGTCCTAAAAACGATCAATAACTCGGGACTCAAAGTGAGTGCCAAAATCGACGGAGACCGCATCGTTCTGAGCGACCTCTCCGGTTCCACCACCTCGAACCTCAAGGTGGAAGAGGTCGGGGGAGGACGAACCGCCGCAGATCTCGGACTCGGAGGAGTCAACGTCAACGGGAATTCAGCTACCGGTGACGATCTCTTGTTCCTGAGCAACTCCACCCGTTTGAGCACGCTTCGCGACGGGCGAGGAATCTCGATGGGATTCGGCAACGAAATGTCAATTACCCTCAAAGATGGTTCGACCGTCTCCGTCGACCTCAACGGGGGATCCTCCAGTCCACCCTCCACCGTCGGGCAACTCCTAACCAAACTCAATGCGACCGCGCCAGACCAATTCGAAGTCCGAATCAACGCTTCGGAGGACGGATTTGAAATCATCGACAAAACCGGTGGTTCGGGACCGCTGACAGTAACCGGGCGGTTGGCGAACGAACTGGGATTCTCCGGAAAAGGGGATACCGCTGGCACCATCACCGGAGAACGAGTCCAAAGCACGTTGTCGGGCCCCCTCCTCTCAACCTTGCAAGGTGGAACTGGAGTCGGAACACCGGGTTCCATTTCGATTACCAATCGAGAAGGGAGTACGACGAATATCGATCTCTCCGGAAGCGAAAGCCTGCGCGATGTGATCGATCGGATCAACGATAGCAACGCAGGAGTAACTGCTTCGCTCAACCGCTCGCGTACCGGCATCGTTCTTCAAGACGTCACCGGCTCGCAGGCGCACAACTTGGTCGTCGCGGATGGAGATGCGAATCAAACGGCGACGAAGCTCGGCATTGCATTCGACGATGCGAAGAACAGCGTCGACAGTGGCTCGTTGAAGATGCAATACATCAGCGAAGCAACTTCGTTGGGCATGCTCAATCAAGGGCGTGGCGTCCGACAAGGGACTTTCACGATCACCAACTCCGAAGGACAGACCAAATCGGTCACCGTAACACCGAATACAAAAACGGTTGGCGATCTTCTCGAACTCATCAACATGAATTCGATCGGCATCCAAGCTTCCTTAAACGCCGACGGGGATGGTATCTCGATCCTCGACACATCGGGGGGAACACAAACGATGTCGATCGACGATCTCCAGCAAGGAAACGCGGCAAAGGATCTCGGGATCCTTGGATCGGCTACTTCGGGACCGGAAGGTCAGCGAATCAACGGAAATCAAACCTTCCGCTTGGAGGTTTCCGACACCGATAAAGTCTCCGATATCGTCCAAAAAATCAACGATGCCGGTGGCCCAATCACAGCTTCGCTCCTTACCACCGGTACAAACTCGGTGCGCATGCTCTTTACCTCCCGTGCAGTTGGCGAAGTGGGGAGGATGGTGATCGACGGAGATTCGGTTGGTTTGAATGTCAGCTCCTCAGGTGAAGCACGGGATGCGATCATATCGGTCGGCGGTTCGGACGTGAATGGTGGGCTTTTGGTCCGTTCTCCATCCAACACGATCGATAACGCCATCGAAGGAGTCTCCTTAACGCTTCATGGTTCCTCTCCGACTTCGATCGACGTTTCGGTTTCTTCGGACAACTCGGGGCTTGAGCAAAACCTTCAACTTTTTGTCGATCAGTTCAACAAGGTCCGAGACAAAGTCAAGGCGGTTACCGAGTACAATTTGGAAACAAAGACAACCGGATTCCTGGTTGGAAGTGGTGAAGTTCTGCGGCTTGAGCAAGGGCTCGCAAGATTGGTCAATCATCGAAGCTTCAACTCGGGTAGCGTGCAGTCGTTGCAACAGTTGGGAGTGAGCTTGAACGATCAAGGGAAGCTAGAATTCGATAAGACGAAATTCGCAAACGCCGTGGCTACGAACGCGGAGGACGTGAAGAGTTTTTTAACGCAAGAGAGCAACGGTTTTGGAGCGCGTGCCAAGAAGGTCCTCGATTCCCTCGTAGGTGTCGACAACAGTGCCTTTGTGGTGAAGAGTCAATCCATACAAAAGCAGATCGAAGCGACTTCGACACGGATCGACACCCAGCAGTCAAAGCTCGATCGAGAGCGAGAGCGATTGCTCATGCAGTTCTATAAACTCGAAGAGAACCTTGCTAAGATCCGGAACAACAGCAACAGCCTGGGTGATCTCCAATCTGTGCTGTATCAGTTCCAGAATATGTAGAGCTTTGTGAGGTGAGGCAACCTGACGAAACTATAGAACATGATCGAGAACCCGCACGCCCCACCCACTCCAGAGCCCTCCAGAACTTTCGATACAGCGGCAACGCGGCGGGAGTATCTAACGCGTGAAGCTGTCATCCGAGGAATAGGAGCACTCTATTGTTTCGTCGGGGGCTTGGGGCTGATCGCGGGAATCGCCGTCCTCATTTTCTTTTACATAAGGTTCAACACCCCTCTGAAGCCCAATGAGAATATGAGGGGGGTAGAACTCATACTTTATCTCGTTGCAGGCATTCCAACACTCATCTTTGGGACATTCCTAATTTGGGGGGGGTATGGTTTGTGCCGATTGCGATCTTGGGGACAAATCTTCGGCGGGATTTTAGCTGCGTTTGGGTTGGTCTGTTTTCCTGCGGGAACGGTGATTTCCACCATTATTCTGTTGGTCATTTTTACCGAAAGAGGAAATTTTGTTTTCTCTCAAGAGCATCGAATGATTCGGGAGCAAACTCCCCACATTTCCTATGGCACGGAGGTCGCGAGTTGGCTGTTCCTCGAGTTGATGCTACTGATTTTGGGGATTGGTACCACCGTCGTGCTCATTACACTTACCCGCGGGCTCTAGGCTGCAGAGATTTTGAACTGAGACGCCGTGTGAATTTTTCCAGCACCGAAGCACATGGAGGGCTTCGGACAGTTTCTTTCTCCGCCGTAGTCTCGTCCGATCTGGGCTTGCCCTACTCGTTCATCACTTCGGCTTCGCGTGATTTGGCCAATTCTCCGACGGAGTTTTCGAACTTCTTCGTCAGCTCCTGAATTTCGTCTTTGGCCTTATCGCGATCATCTTCACTGATCAGCTTGTCTTTCTCGGCGGTCTCCACCGCTTTGTTTGCATCGCGGCGAACGTTTCGGATGGAAACTTTGGTTTCTTCTGCAAGATCCTTGATTCTCGCGACTAGCTTTTTCCGAACGTCGGTGCTCAAGGGAGGGACGTTGATTCGGATGATTCGCCCATCGTTTTGGGGGTTCAAGCCGAGTTCGCTCGCAACGATCGCCTTCTCGATGTCTTTGATCGTGCTCGGATCGAAGGGTCGGATCACCAACTGCTGTGGCTCTGGTGCGCCGACGCTCGCGAGTTGCTTCAATGGTGTTGCAGAACCGTAGACCGTTACCTTCACCGAGTCGAGCAAACCTGGGGTTGCCCGTCCGGTTCGGATACCAGCGAGGTTGTTCTTAAGAACGCCAAGGGCCTTTTCCATCCGTTCTTCTGCATCCAGCAGGGTATCTGCAGTGGCCATTATCGATTGCTCCAATTTCTAGATTCGAGGGGAAGATCAAGTAGCGTTGACGAGGATGCGCTCACCACTGGGGCTGCGCGGACTGATACGTGTTCCAACCTTTTGTCCACTCACGGCCTTCACGATGTTGCCATCTTTCTTGAAGTTAAAGACCAAGATCGGTAGTTTGTGTGTACGGCATTGAGCGATTGCGGTTGAGTCCATCACTTTCAAATTCTTTTCGATGACGACATCGTAGTCGAGTTCACGGTACAGGATAGCATGCGGGTTCTTCTCAGGGTCGTCGCTGTAGACGCCATCGACACGAGTCGCTTTGAGAACGATATCTGCATCCAGTTCCAGTCCGCGGTTTGCGGCACAGGTGTCGGTCGTTACGAACGGGGCGCCGGTCCCCGCTGCCAATATAACGATTCTACCTTTCTCTAGGTGACGGATGGCCCTCCTCCGAATAAAGGATTCCGCAACACCATCCATTCGAATCGCCGACATGACGCGCGTTACGCACCCGATGTTCTCCAACGCATCCTGCATGGCAAGCGCATTGATCACCGTGGCGAGCATCCCCATGTAGTGAGCCGTTGCCTCTTGGATGTGCTCCCCGCTGGAACCTTTGAACTGGGCTCCGCGGAGGATGTTTCCTCCTCCGACAACCACGGCGATCTGGCATCCCAGTTCGTGAGCGGCCTTGATTTGACGAGCGATCGCTGTCACTTCGTCCATGCTGATTCCACGCTCCCCAGCATGGGCTAAACTCTCACCACTCAGTTTGAGAATGACGCGACGGTAAACTGGCTTGGATTGATCGGTTTCGGTCTGCATAGTTTGCCAAGGTTAAGAATCGAATTCGGTTTCGCAAACGCGTATGATAACTAGAATTTGAAGAATGAACGAGTCGGTCTTCCGTCCACACCTAATCCAATAATTCCATGCCAATCCAAGTTACTTGCCCCGGCTGTCTCGCTCGTTTTTCGGTAAGCGACAAATACGCCGGAAAAAAGGGGCCCTGCCCGAAATGCAAAAAAGAGATCACGGTTCCGGAAAAATCCCAGGAAGTCGTTATTCACGCCCCCGAACCGACCGGGCCGAAGGACTCCAAAGGGGTTTCGGTTCTGAAACCGATCAAGCGAGCGGAGTTCAAACTTTCGACGTTGCAAAAGGGATTGGCGATCGGCATCACTGCGGGGGCGATCCTCCTAGCTGTCGCCGGGCGGTTCGCCTTTGACACGATCCCCTGGTGGTATGCCGCTCTCGGAGTTCTCGCGCTCGCTTACCCTTCCGCGTGGGCTGGGTATACCTTCCTGAAAGATGACGAGTTGGGCGGGTACCTTGGGCAGGAACTTACAATCCGGCTCGGCGCATGCGCCGGTATTTTCGCACTCACGTGGGGATTGTATTGGCTTTTAGGATACTACCTAGGAAATAAGTCTATTGCGGATATCGATACGGTTACCTTCGCAATTCTCTTAGCCCTGATGACCGTTGCCGGGACGTTTGGTTCCCTGGGAAGTCTGGAACTGGAGTTTGGTCAGAGTTTTTTGCATTACATGCTCTACCTAGCCGCCACGATCCTCCTGGCCCTCGTCGCAGGTGTTGAACTTGCGGAACCCTTCTCGGGAGGAAGTACGAAGAATCCTCACGGGATTCCCAACATAAAAATCCCGGCTAACTATTAGGCATTGGGTTTTTGGTAGCTTTGGTAGGCAACGCTATGAAGCCCAAAAATCACAACCCGTGGCGTAAGCGAGGGACAGCGCTGGCAACCAAGCATCCATCCCAGCAAAATTTTTGCCGTTGCTCACGGAATGGGAATTGCTATACTTCCTCTCCCTTCGGGCTCAGCCTCCCTTGGGATTTTCGTGTTCGTTTCGGGTGAAAACCTTGCCGTTTTCCGGAGTTTAGAGAAAAAAATGAAAGTCGTATCGTCCATCGGGGCGTTGAAGTTTCGACATCCTGACTGCCAAGTGGTCCGTCGCCGTGGACGTATCTACGTTATTTGCAAGAGCAACCCACGCTACAAGGTCCGTCAAGGGAACGCGAAAAGCAAGCGTCGGAAACGATAGTTCCGATCCCTGATGAGACTGCGCATCGGCGTTGTTGGGCAAGGGCGTGATTGGCAGGGGCGCTATCTGCCCGCTCTCCGAGGAATGCGCGAGAGATTTCAAGTCGTTGGAGTCTACAACTCTGTTCACGCGCTCGCAGAAAACTGCGCGCGAGAATTCGATGCAATTCCCTACGTGAGCTATCGCGAGATGATGGAGAATCCATCTCTCGATGCTGTTCTCGTTCTCGAAGATGACTGGTATCAACTGATGCCTCTCTTGGCCGCTTGCGATTACGGCAAAGCGGTCTTCTGCGGCGCGGAAATCGATCTAACGAGCGCTACCGCAGCGGAAATCAAAGAACGAATCCGCTCTGCTGGGATTGCGTTCATGACGGAACTTGGCCGACGGTTCGCCCCGGCGACCCTCCGCCTGAAAGAACTGATCGCTACCCGGCTAGGCCCTCCTCGCCTCCTTTTCTGCCATCGCCGACTCGCCTGCGAAAACAAAACTTCTCGCGATGTTCGCCCTCTCGAAGCCCGCTCGCAGCGCGAACTCGTAGAACTGATCGACTGGTGCAACTATATCGTCGACTCCTCCCCCACCTGGGTCCAAGCGATCCGTCACGTCAGCCCCGAATGCACTGCGACCGCAGACTATCAAGTTTTCAGCCTAGGATACGGGGAGCCCGAACAAGATTCTAAGGCAATTCTCGCTCAGATTAGTTGCGGTGCATACATCCCAGAAGCATGGCACGAAGCGATCAACTACCGTCCACCTGCGGCGATCCAAGTCTGCTGCGAAAAAGGGGTCGCGTTCGTCGACCTCCCCTCTACTTTGGTCTGGTTTGACGGAGCCGGCCGACATCAAGAAACCCTCGATACGGAAATGTCGATCGGCCAACAGATGTTCAGCCAATTCCATCGCGCGGTTACCTCCCTCGTCTGCAATTCCAGCGACCTAGACGACGCGTGCGCCGCGCTGGAAATCCTAGATACGGCGAAAAAGAGTATGGGAGCCAAAGCGAGGGTTTCTTTAGGAACAGCCCCGAAATAACTTCCGTGTTTCGAATGGGTTCGTAGTCGTAGGGGGTGTGAAGTGGCCGCTGCTTCTGGTTCAGGTCGAGATGGCGAGTCAATCCTCGCTTCTATTGCAATCACCTTTCGCACCCAAAGCGGCCACGGGAACACACCGAATCAGACTTGAGGGGTGAGACTTGAGACTTGAGGAAGAAGAGGGCTTCGCCCCGGGGCTCAGTTTCGAACCAGAGCGAAGCTCTAGGGTTTGGCTCCCTTCGCCCCCTTTGGGGGAGAAGGGCTGGGGATGAGGGGGCAGCGGCTTAGTCAACAATGGCTTAGTTAGATTCACTTCTACCCCTCACCCCGTTGCGGGGAGTTTGAAAGTAGAAATTAGAGCAGTAGACCGAGTAGAGTGGGAGAAAGAAGATTTGCCTGTTGGATCGGTAATTGGAGTACAAAACCTTCGATCTCCGGTCCGGTTTTTCTACTGCTCTACTTTCTCCCCTCTACTCTCTATTCGCCTACGGCGAATTGGGGTGAGGGGCTGAAGTGCGGGAAAAAAAGTTCAACAGCCCCTGATCGAGATCAAAACCTCACGCAAAGGCGCCAAGGCGCAAAGGAATGAATCAATCATCTCTCTTCTCCCCTTTTGCGCCTTGGCGTGAGTCTTCTTTTTCGTCAGCCCTCCCCAAGCCCCATCTTTCTCATAATCACTATTTTGATTGCACCATTCCGGTACGGCGGGTACAAAGAAAACGATCTGGTCTTTTCCAAAAACAATCGTT
>CAYMXM010000040.1:0-17891 GCA_964394065.1 uncultured Pirellula sp.
CGCCAGACGAAGCGGTTACTCAACCAGGCGATCTTTGGATCCTCGGTAACCATCGATTGCTTTGTGGCAACTCCTCATCACCGGCGGACTTGGACCGTTTGCTGGCCGGCGCTGCGATCCACCTCGTCAATACAGATCCGCCTTACAACGTGAAGGTCGAACCGCGATCGAACAACGCGATCGCCGCCGGCCTGTCGTCGTTCACCAACGATGGAGCAGCTTCGAGGCTCAAAGGAGGCCAGGGGAATGCTGCGTCGTTTGGTGTCGATCATGAGACTGGCAAACCGAAGCATGCGGCGACGCACAAAAAGCTTCGTGCGAAAGACCGTCCGTTAGCAAATGACTTCGTAAGCGATGAGGCCTTCGATCAGTTGCTTGATGATTGGTTCGGAAACATTGCTCGAGTCTTGCTACCAGGTCGCTGCTTCTACATCTGGGGCGGCTACGCTAACTGCGGCAACTATCCACCTGTACTGAAGAAGCATGGGCTGTACTTCTCGCAGTCTATCATCTGGGACAAGCAGCATCCGGTCCTAACACGCAAGGACTTTATGGGCGCGCATGAGTGGGCGTTCTATGGATGGAAAGAAGGAGCGGGGCACAAGTACTACGGGCCCAAGAATGCGACAGACCTATGGCAGGTGAAGAAGATCAATCCGCAGTCAATGTCACATTTGACTCAGAAGCCTGCGGAGCTAGCCGTTCGCGCTATGCAGTACTCGTCAGTGCAAAGTGAGAACGTGCTCGACCTCTTCGGTGGTAGCGGATCGACGATGATCGGCGCGGAGCAATGTGGTCGCAACTCGTTCTTGATGGAACTCGACGCGCTTTATTGTGACGTAATCGTTGATAGGTACCAAAGGTTTTCTGGTAACAAGGCCATCTTGGAACGGACCGGCGAATCTCCGATTCCAATGCAGCCTCGTGAACAGTACATGCGATAGGAGGTCGCGATCAAAACCTATGACTATGCCAAGCCTCATCTTCAAAGACATAGATGTACTCCGCTCCGCAGTTCCTAGCGAATTCATGCAGGGCTGCGCGAGTGGGCATGACAACCGCGCGGTTGCCGTCGGTGAATCGTTCGTGCGTTCCGTCGTTAGCGAGCGAACGAATGTCGCCGCCTACGACCAACATTCGCGCCGACTCGATCGATGTGTAATGTTCTTTGAGGACTCTGCCGGCGTGGTCTTGGTAGCCATCGAAGTGAAGATAGATCGCTGCGTAGCGACCATCTTCTTGCTTGCAGGCAATCGTTGCTCTTGTGGACATAGGTTGGATTCCTTACTTCGATGGTTCTTGGTGGTTGGGTTCGACGATAGCGACACAATCATCGGGCATCGTCAGCATGAGCGAGCGGCCGCTGTCCCAGTCGACATCGACCTGCGCCCAATCGCGGTGGTCATGAACGGCGACAACAGTCCCGAGCGATCCAACGGGGATTGGGTCTGGATCTTGTGGCATCGACACCAAACGGATGCGATCGCCTTTCTTCAATCGTGTATGCATGGTCATTGGTTCCTTGTTTCATTTGGTAGTTGCGTTGAGTTTGTCGAGCAGCTCGCCGGCTTGAGCCAGGCGTGCGTTGACCTGCGCCATCGTGTGAACATTCTGCCATCGCAGATTTGGGTCATCTGGTTGTTGCAAAGTATCGAGCGATTGACGCAGTCGATCGAGGTAGTCGCGTGCAACGAGATGAAGGTTCTCGTAGGGAGCTGCCGGCTCAAGGGTTGGTTTGGCCATGGTTGGTTCCTGGTTGTTGGAGAAACGAAAGACGATCGTCAACAGTCAGCCAGCAAGTCGCGAAAACATCAAGCCAACATGCGAGCATGTTTTGCAAGAATTCTCGAAACATGTAGGTGCGCCGGCGAACCGCAGTTTTGCGACGTGTCGCGTTGTGTTGCACGTGGGGCTTATGTTCGCATCAACAAGAAAACGCCCGCACGGTGTAAACGTGGGGCGATTGGTGGGAAGCGTTCCGTGCTTCGGGCTTGTCTACAAGTCGTGCGGTACCAGGATGGCAGCGCCGTGGCCGGAGACGGCAATCGAGTCTCCGTTGGTCGTTCGCGCGAACATGGTTGGGCCTTGTCGGATCACGTCAACAACGCTGCCGACGTCGAGTCTGCGATTGTTGATCGTTCGCAGGTCGTAGGTGATACCTGGCTCTGGCGTTGCGATCTCGCCGTCGGCCAAGTCATCCACCGTTCGCAGATCGTAAAAGTGTTTCACCGGCTTGGCCTCCTAGCCTCGAACAGTGAAGCGTCCGCGTTCGGTCTTCACGAACTTGCTATCGTCGCCCTTGGCCAAGTCGCGAAGAATCGCGCTGTACAAGGTCGCGTGAGGTGTCTTGCCACCAGGGCTGGTCCAGTAGCCCTTGGTTTCCATCGCGGTGATCAACTCTTGAGCGTTCATCGGTTCGCTCGATTCGCTGAGAACCTTCAAGGCCGCAGCGACGCAGCTCAATCGCTTCACGCCGGCGTCGCCCGTTTCAGTCGTTACTGCCTTAGCTTTGCGTGGCTTCTTGAGAACCGCGACCGCTGTAGACGACTCGCCTCCGATCGTTTCGACGGTTGCCGGTTCGTTCTCAACCACCGTTACGTTGCCTTCGGTGGTGACCTTCGCGCGTCCGCGCTTCGCACCCACTTCGCCCTGCAGGCGTTGGGCGCTCTTGATAAGGATCTTCTTGCCGGTTGCGAGGTTGGTCGCGTCCCAGCCGCCTCGAGGCTTCTCGGCATCGATGCGAATCTCACAACGATTGCCCGAAACGTTCGCGTAGTACTTGCCGCCGATCTTTACTTCTGCCTTCTTCATCTTGGTATCTCCAAATCTGTGTTCGTGGTTGGCTGCCATCGTCAGGCCGATCGAACCACCGATCGACTACGCGCGTCCGTGCTGCGTTTCGGCTTATTGACCAAAAACCAAGTCCGACAATCCTTCGCAGAGAAAGTCGACTATCACTTGGACCTCCGTATTGACCGCCGGCACATCCAAGCCACGGTCGAAGTTGAACATCACTTTGCGGTCGGCCAGGCGTTGAACCCAAAGCTTCGAAATCTTGCTTTGGTTCAATTCGTACGATTCGTGTTCTGCGTGTTCGGCGAATACCAAAGCATCGAAGCGGTATTCGTCGTTGATCTTGCCTTGCACCCAAGATCCGCCAGCGCCGCGGTGGCGATTGCTGATCTTGGTGATCGTCAGGTCGAAGTCGTGTTGGGGCATCTGCTGGTCTCCGTTGCTTGGTTGGTGAATCGTTTTCGCGTTAACACACATGAGCCATGCGGTTTGAACCGCATCAAGCCGGATTCAAAAGGAATTCGAATTCTTTTCTTCGGTGCATACCTGCGTGCGGAAATACTGGGCGAGCTTCGCGGCTGTGGCCTGCACATCAGCCAACTCGTCGAAGAACCGTTTCATGGTGTTTGGGTCGGCAGCCGCGAGGATCGGCATCTCTTCGATCGCTGCGTACAGGTCGCTGATCGTCTCGAGCGCTCGTCGGTGCGCGCCGAGGAATTGGGCCGAGGTCAGGCGTGGTCGGTTCGTCATGGTTGGCATCGTGTTGATCTCCATTTATTCGTGTTTGATATGTCGTATGCGATGACACACATGAGCCATGCGGTTCAAACCGCATCAAGCCGAAGAGGAAAAGATTCTGAAGGTTTTCCAGAATCTTCTTCCCGGCGCATCGATGTGTCGCAATCAACTATCGCGACATGTTTCCCAAGCCCGTTTGCTGCCGTAGCAGATCTGACCGCCTTCGACGATGTAGACCGTGTGGTCGTCGGCAACGTCTTGGGCGTCGTCGTCTTCATCCTCATCGGCGGACGCGTCGTTCATGTCGCGTCCGCTGGTCACGCCGCAGATGCGGTTCTCGAAGGGCCAGTTCTGCTGTGTCATCAGTCGCACTTCGGCGTCGCCTCCGAACTCTTCGCGGTAGTCGTTGAGGATTTCGATCAAGGTGTCGAGATTCATGTTTGGTTCTCCGTTTGGGTGAATGAAAATTGGTTATGCGATAACACACATGAGCCATGCGGTACGGACAACCTCAAGCCGTCCTTGCAATGTTTTCAGCAAGTTTTCTCAGCATTCTTTGGAAGGCAAACATTCATCGATCGCGTCGGGCAACATGCTGCCGGAAAGGACGTCGATTGCTTCCTCAAACATGCGGAGCTCTGCTTCGAGGGCTCGAGCGGAATCTCCGGTCGCTATTACGAATGCGCCGGCCAGGTTGTCAGTCAGTCGCCTCAACCTAGTGACCAATTCACGGTAGTCCTCGCAGAGATCCAGCGCGGTGGCGCGAGGAATTTGTTTGAAGGCGGCTCTGATAGCAGTGGGTCTGGCGTTGATTCGAGACATCGGTCTGTTCTCCTATTGCGTGATGAAAGCGGTTGGTCGCTGGGCGATGACACACATGAGCCATGCGGTTCAACCGACAGTAAGCCGAGTCCGCTAGCTTTCTCCCATGTTCTTCCATGTTTCTTAGGAGGCCTTACGGGCCCCGACGTTGGCCCGTGTTGCGATACTCTGAATGTTGGGGGCTTGGTCGAAGGTTCAGACAGGAACGCGATTGAGGGCGAGTGTCGCGACCAAGCGGAAGAACGCCGCGCTTCCGTTCGCGGCGTCCGTGGCATTCCGCTGGTCTGTGGTTTAGAGGATCTTTCCAAGGCGGCTGTTCTTCATCGCGTCCAGGGCTTGGACCGCGTTGAAGTGTTCGGTGAGAAGTGGGCCGGCGCTGGGTGTTTGTTGTGCGTCGGCGATCTCAAGGGTTTCGGCCAAGGTCATCAAACCCTCGATTGCCTTGTAGTAGGCTTCGCGGATCTCTTGGGCTTGGTGGGCATCCATCGCCTTGAAGATCTGGCGAAGGGTTGCGTCGGTCGCTGCGTGTGGGTTGTTTGCGTTGGTCATGTTTGTGTCTCCGTTTCGGAAAAAGGTTGGAATCGTTTACGCGATGACACACATGAGCCATGCGGTTTCGATAACCTCAAGCCGAGCATGCGAAAATTCGGGAAAGCTTCTGCAGCTTTGTTTCCCGCGCTTCGGCCGTCGCGGAAGTTCGCGAATTGGGAGGACACATATGTTGGCCCTCTACTAACTATCTATGCAAAAGAGGTTGAACGAGGTCCCAAAGAAACTCGCGAGCACTTCGCCGGCAGCGCTTGGCCGCCGGCGAATCCGCGTTGTTTGTCAGTCTTTCCTCAAGAAGAACTCGAGCATTTTTTGTTGCTCGAGGAGTTTTGCAAGTTCCGCTTTGGCCTCGCGTGCAGCGCGGAGGTCGCCCTCGGCGAAATCGACCCAGGACATGCTGCATGGTTGGTCGGCCAGCAATGCCTCGGTGTCTTTTGCCGCACCTTGAGCGCGACGAAGCATGCATTGAGCCGCTTCGTCCATGCGGCGCATAGCATCGGGGATCATCCATTTGAGCCGTCGCAGTTGGTCCTGGATCGCTTGTTCGGCGCTGGTTTGATTCGTGTCGTTCATCTGTGTTTCTCCGTTTGGGAAAGGGAATGGAATCGTTTACGTGATGACACACATGAGCCATGCGGTTTGATTAACCTCAAGCCGAATCCCGCATGTTTTCAGAATGTTTTTCGCTGCTTTTTCGCAGGCCCCTCATCGCACAACGTTCGCGTGCATCGCGTCCGTTTGGATGTTGGGTACTTGGTCGAAGATGCTCGCAAGAACGCGACAGTGCCCAAGTGTCGCGACCAAACGAAAGAACGCCGCGATTCCGTTCGCGGCGCTCTATGTGGTTGCGGTTTAGGCCGCGCGGTCGTATTTGCGAGCGAGGTCGAGGAGTTTGGTTTTGATCGTCTTCCATTCCGGTTTGGTTTCGCAGGCGACCTCTCCGTAGACCTTATCGCGAAGGGCACCCTTGTACCAACCTTTGGTCCATCCGAGTCGGTAGAACAATCGGTTGAGTTCGGTCTCGCCAAGGCCGGCACCAGGGCGATCCCAGCAACTCTTGGTGCCTTCCTTTTTGATATAGTCCCATTCGCTGCAGCGTTTGGTATTGAGGGCGAGTTCAACCAAACCCAACACCATCATCAGGTATCCGACCACCTTGGTCTTGTTAAGCGTTCCGCCGAAGGCTCGGAATTCGATTCGGTTCTTACCGCGGGTCAGGTGGGTCAGGTTCAACAAGTGGTAGCGATCCGATTCGCATCGGCTCTTGGCGTTGTCTTTGTTGCCGTATTGTTTGATTCGCTTGGCGTACATCATCTGTTCGCGTTTGCGGGTTCCGGTCGAAGCGTAGATCGCTCGTTCGTGGTTGCCGACCAAGGAAATCAATCGTGCCAGGGCGGCTGCGTCCCCGTTCCAGCTAACCGTTATGTGAAGGCCGCAGCTGGAATTTACTCGGCCCCCGCGTGCATTGATCTGGTCGATCGCGTTCTCGATCTGGCGTACGCCTTCAGCCCCTTTGAGTATCGGGCTTACAAACTCGCATCCTTTGCGAGAGGTGTTCTCGGGTCGGATACTTCCGTCGCGTTCTGCTCTCCATCCGGTTGGCAGCCAAGGTACTTGGTATCCGCTGTGGTAGGGTCCGATCGGTGTGCTGTCGGTGCTGGGGAGTGTGGTTTCGAATTCAATTCCGAAGGCGATTTCGTTTGCGTTCATCGTTCTGTTCCTTTGTGGTTCGAGGTGTGTTTTGCGTCGCGTTTTCTGCGTCGCGATGACACACATGAGCCATGCGTTTCGAGGAACATCCAGCCGATTCTTGCATGTTTTGTCAGTAATTCTGCATGTTTTCTGAGAGGCCCCCGGTGCCCCAACATTACGCCACGGGCGCGTCCAAACATGCTCCGCATAACGAGGCGAACATGCGATCAAAACGCGACTGTGCGCAAACGGTGGCCCCACGTTTCGAGATGCCAAACCATGGAGGAATGCGATGAGTGACGGAAACAACCAGGTCGATCCGACGAGGCTTTCGGTAGAGCAGGCGGCGAAGCTACTTTCAGCCGCGTACCGAGAACGCATCGAGCCAGAGCAGATCCGACTAGACCTACAAAACGGTGCGCCGGTGAACGTTGATGGCACGATCAACCTCGTGCACTACAGCGCATGGCAAGCAAAGGAGATGGGACGTGGCGAGTGATCCAAGGAAACTAAAACCAAGCGAGCTATGCCGACTACTCAACTCGACGCCACTAGGCGAGGTGATCAGCGAACGACAACTCTATCGGCATCGTCAACGCGCCGGCGCACGCATCGGCGACAACAAGACCGTTGACTTGCTTCGCTATTGTGCTTGGATGCATGTCGTACGACATACGCCTCGCACGACAAACGGTGTCGATCCGTACGATGCGATGAAAGAGCGAGCGCGTGCTCGTAACGCAGCACTCGCGCTTGCCGGACGCGACATTGGTGAACTACCAGAGGTCGATAACCCAGACCGCAAAGATCGTGCATCGCGTGACTTCAGGTACTTTTGTGAGACATACTTTCCGCTCACGTTTCATCTCGCATGGTCGCCGGATCATATCAAGGTCATCAACAAGATCGAGCAAGCGGTTGTGCACGGAGGGTTGTTCGCATTGGCGATGGCACGCGGTAGCGGTAAGAGTTCGATTGCTGAAGTAGCTTGCATATGGGCAGTGCTTTATGGCCACCGCAACTTCGTATGTTTGATCGGAAGCGATGAAGGGCATGCGTGTGACATGCTCGACTCGATCAAAACCGAACTCGATAGCAATGAGTTGCTCCTGGCCGACTTCCCCGAGGTCTGCTTTCCAATTCAAGCCCTCGATGGAATATCGAATCGGGCCAATGGCCAGCTCTACAAAGGCAAACGCACGCAAATCGGCTGGACGGCGAAAGAAGTTGTATTGCCAACGATCGAAGGCAGCAGCGCCAGCGGAGCGATTATCAAGGTCGCCGGCCTAACTGGCCGCATCCGAGGTATGAAGTTCAAGCGTCCTGACGGTAGAACAGTGCGTCCAAGTCTCGTGGTACTGGATGACCCGCAAACGGATGAGAGTGCTCGTTCGCTTTCGCAATGCGCGAATCGCGAAAGTATCCTCGCCGGCGCGGTGCTTGGCCTAGCTGGTCCTGGCAAGAAGATCTCTGGCATCATGCCCTGCACGGTTATTCGCCCCGGTGACATGGCAGACAATATCCTCGATAGAAATCGACACCCTGAGTGGAATGGCGAACGCACCAAGATGGTTTATGCGTTTCCCAAGAATGAATTGTTATGGGAACGCTATGCCGAGATCCGCGCCGAAGGGATGCGTGGTGGTGATGGAGGTGAAGCGGCGACCGAGTTTTATCGGCAGAACCAAGCCGCGATGGATGATGGGGCTGTAGTCGCGTGGCAGGAGCGATTTAACTACGACGAACTCTCCGCGATCCAGCACGCGATGAATCTCAAATTGCAAGACGACGCAGCGTTCTTCGCCGAGTATCAGAACCAACCTCTACCAGCAGAAACCGTCGTTGACGGAATGCTCAAGCCAGAAGAGGTGTCGACCAAGATCAACCGCATGGATCGTGGCTTGGTTTCGATTGGCGCGAATCATCTCACCGCATTCATCGACGTCCAACAGAAGCTACTCTTCTATGTGGTCGCTGCGTGGGAGGATGATTTCACCGGTTATGTGATTGACTATGGTTGCTACCCTGACCAGCAGCGTCCGTACTTCACGCTGCGCGAAGCACGCCAGACGTTGAGCTTCGAAGCGACTGGGACCGGACTCGAGGGATCGATCTATGCAGGCCTCGAATCGCTAACTTCAAAACTACTCGATCGCGAATGGCAGCGAGACGATGGGGCAGCGATGCGCATCAGTCGCTGTTTGATCGATGCCAACTGGGGCCAATCGACAGATGTGGTCTATCAGTTCTGCAGGCAGTCGAAGCACGCCGCTGTGATCATCCCCAGCCACGGTCGTTTCGTTGGTGCGTCGAGTTTGCCGTTCAGCGAGTATCGTCGCCGGCCAGGTGATCGCGTAGGACTCAACTGGCGTATCCCGAACGTTCATGGCAAGCGCGCAATCCGTCACGTGGTCTACGACACCAACTGGTGGAAGTCGTTTATCAATGCTCGGCTCCGTGTTTCGATGGGCGATCGCGGCTGCCTCTCGATCTTCGGAATCAACGCTGAAACGCATCGGATGCTCGGCGAGCATCTAACCTCCGAATACTTCGTCAAGACGGAAGCTCGCGGCCGAAGCGTCGACGAGTGGAAGCAGCGACCCGAGCAGCCCGACAACCACTGGTTCGACTGTGTCGTCGGATCGGCTGTTGCAGCTTCGATACAAGGGTGCCTTCTTCTTGGAACGGATTCTGTACTGCTTCCCGTAAATGGTCGGATCAGTTTTAAGGAGATGCAAGCTAAGAAACGAGGCTGAGTGGCATTTGGTTGATCCATTGCACTTGACACCGGCCCTTGCATAGCAAGCCATGCTCAGAAAACTTACAATGGTGTGCAACGTGAGATTCGAACTTTGCAGAGCAGTTGATGCCCTGAGGCTGCGACACTTCACGTTGTTCACAAAGTTTATTGGGAAGGCTGGCGAAAGTGTTTTATTGCGAACCTAGAGAGCTTACGCTCATGTTGAGTGACGGCGAGCGTTTTCCTCACTTGATGGATCGACTCATTCGAGCTACGGCTGCTCGAACTGGAATTGCGCAATCTAACATGCGAACGCAGATCAGAACAAACATCACTGACGGCGGTGTCGATACAGCAGTCGATTTTCCGATTCCTGGTGATAGTACAGGCTGGTTTGAGGTACCCACTGCTTGGCAGTACAAAGCGAAGAGGGGCGTTGACATTGACGACGGAACTACGGTCCAAGCGAAGGGTGGTGGTTCAAAACCTCGCGAAACTCCGAATGAGCTCAAAAAAGAAATCAATAAGCCAAAGGTCGTTGAGCTCATAAAGAGAGGCTATGGGTTCCGTTTTTGTGTTCTGGGCGATCTCGCGCCCGCAAAGGTTGCGGATTGGGAATCACAGCTTGAGCGCTATGCAAATGAAATTCATCCATCTGCGGCCAAGCCGCGAGTAGTACAGGGTGGCGCTTTGCCAAGTTGGATTGAAATGTTCCCAGCCGTCTGCGAGTGGCTTTCGCCGAGCAGTACAAGAAATGTTCTTCACTTTGAAAGTTGGGAGTCCATCTGCTTGAGCAGTACAAAGTCATATGTGGAGTCTGAGGATTGGATAAACAAGACTAAAGGGCTAAAAAACCATTTCGATTTTGCGATTATGCCCAGAAAAACTTGTTTCCAGGTTTTTGGGCTCGCGGGTGTAGGAAAGACGAGGCTCGTGTTTGAAGTCCTAAGGAGCATGGAGTCATCCGCAATCGTGGTCTACGCTGAGGATGACGCAGCGGCAATCGCTGTCGCCCATGAACTGCTAAACTCCGGTGGGAATGTGATACTTGTTGCCGACGAGACATCCCAGTCCAAAATGATACAACTCGAACAGCTGCTCAAGGGAGCCAAACAGCGAATTCGAGTCGCTTGCATCACAAACGTCTTACCTGAATATCAAAACAACGACTCGCAACTTTGGCTCACTGCCCCCACCAACGTTGATCAGGTTCTTGAGGCAAACTTTGCACATGTTCCCCGGGATCGTCGGCGCAGATATTCCGAATTGTCCGCGGGATACATCCGCTTAGCTGTCGACATGTGCGAACATGACCAGGAAATTATTGCAGGTAGTTTTGATCCTTATCTTGGGACAGTACACAACTACGTATCACAGCGCCTAAATCAACTTGGATGGCTGGAAATCTCGTCAATCATTGCGTTGTTTCCCAAGGTTGGCTTTAAGGACGATGTTGCAGAAGAGTTGCAAGCACTAGCAGCTTTCAGCCAAATCCCCAGTCAGAACTTTCGTGATGCTGTTCGCAAGATCAAGGATTCGCCTGGTTTTTTAACTCAACAAGGGCGCTATTGGTATGTCACACCCGACGTCGTTGCAAGGGTTCTTTTTCGGGAAGGATGGACTCGGTGGGTTGAGCATGACCTAGACCGATTTGCTGCTGCATTGCCCTCGCACATGTTGAAGGATTTCACAGATCGGGCTGCTGCTTTAGGCGAAAGAGAGGTGAAGTCCAGATTGGGCGAGATGTTTCGCGTTTGGTCCTCGAATCTAACGATCACATCTCTGGCAAACGACTTCGATTGCGACCGACTTGCCATGCTTGTTGAGATGGAAACAGATTTCTATCTGCCAATGCTCGCGCGAATACTGGATTCGGCCAATTTGGACTCAATTAAACAGATCTCTGGCTATTCATCTAGTTCTGTTGCAGCACCGCGGCGACGACTTGTTTGGTTGCTTGAAACATTGGTCGCTTTCAAAGAGTATTTTCATGATGCGGAGCGTTGCCTGTACAGACTCGCGCTCGCTGAATCAGAACCTGAGATAGGAAACAATGCAACTGAGATCTGGTCGGAGCTCTTTGCTATCCAACTTTCTGGATCCTCTCTCCCAGCGAACCTGCGATTCGAAAAGCTCAAGGAAAGGTTAAAAACGGAACCGAACGACTTACTGATCAAAGGGCTTGGTGTTGCTTTATTGGGTGTGAATAGCAAAATGGTTGGTCCACCCACATTTGGCGGTCGGTTGGTTCCGGATTCCTGGGCCCCCACGACTGTCGACGAGTTTGTCGAGGCATCAAAAGCGTCTTTGGGCCTTGTTCAAGAGTTTATGAAATGCGATCGTTTGCAGGCGCGAGCCTTTGATCTGCTCCTTCTTGCGTTACCTTCAAAGATTGAATCCGGACTGGTCGCCGAGGTCAGTGAAATATGCAACAAGCTCGATCTGAACAATGAGCAGAAACGAGATTTGTACCTTCGGCTGGACGAATTCATCAATTTGTTTGGAAATCCCACTCCGAAGGCATCGGATGATCTGGAAGCCATCAAGTCATGGAGGGACAACTTAAGGCCTCAAAGCGAACTCGACCGTTTTTTCTCAGAAGTTTCCCGTGAGCCATGGGATCAGAAGAACCATGATGCGATTTCTGATCTAGCCGAGAGTATTGTTAAAGGGGACATCATGCTCGCCGAACACATGGCGTGGCTTAACTCAGAGAAAGCGCAATCAGCAGAGTCACTACTATACAGGGTAGGCGAAAAGGACCTAAACGGCGAACTTGGCGAACTTGTGATTGAAGATACTGTAACCAGTGAGACGTCGAAACTGCTTCGAGGGTACATACGGGGTACTCTCGCCAGGCAAGGATCTTTTAGTGAGTCATTTATTTCCTGTTTCGATAGGCTCCAGAAAGCAGCTCCTGAACGCTCTGTTGAAGTCCTAGTTTTTGCAGGCGACGCACTCAACTCATTTGAGAGACTTGTCTCACTCGTAAGAGCTCGCTTGGCTGATGGAATCGCTTTATCAAACTTAGGATATCACTACGGTGGTAAGCAGCTCCCTCGAGAGAAAATCGGAATCGGCATTGCTGTACTACTAGAGAGATTTGAAGAATCTCACGACAACTCTCTTTCTGCAGCAGCCCGGTTCTTGGCAGCAACGCTACAACGAAGCGAGGAAAAGCTGGAACTCCGTGGAGCTATCGAAGAGCTTGCGTGGAAGGTGGTTGAAGTCCCGATGGACGATGCAACTAGCAAAGATGCCTATTACTTCAATCTCATAATTGAGGCTCTTGCCGAAATCGACAGGCCGCGAGCCTTCAGTGTTTGGGGCAATTGGCTTCAAGGAAAGGGATATACCCTCAACCGGAAAGCAAGTGAAAATCTGTCAAGTCAAGCAGCTCGCTATCCTGAAGAAGTCTTCAATGTACTTGGCTCTGTAATGCTTAGCGGTTCGCCATACATCAATTACGGTCTACGTGAGCTAACTGATTTAGTCGCGCGCCTGCCAGAAGAGATCATCAGGACTTGGATTCTAGAACATGGCCAAGCGGCGGCTAAGGCGGTAGCTCGTCATCTTCCCAAACCATTTCTCGATGAAGCTGGGCACGTCGTGGTTCCAGAACTTTTTGATTTCGTGCTCGGACATTATCAGACAGACGATGTCTTGCATTCTGCTGCATTGTCTGGATACAGCGGATTTTGGTGGGGCAATGGTGCGGAACGATTTCGCAACAAAGCTCGTGTCGCAGAACTATTGTTTCAACACGACAATGAACAGATTCGAAAATGGGCAAAGAGTGAATACGAATTCGCCACTCGTATGGCAGATCGGGAGGATCTTGAACACGAAGAACGGTTTCTGCCGGGTAACTAAATCGCCTGCTGGTGTAGCCCTTCATCGCATAAATTGCGGTCAACTGTTACTTGCTAATTTGACCGCAAGCGGTGGTCGTTCCTCTCGGATCTATTGTGGCATATCTCCATGCCATTGTGTTCAAAACGGATTGTTCACTCCTCTCGGTGGAGTCCGTCCGTTGAGATCGTCCATCCACTCCAGTTCAGGTCCCTGTTGACCGCTAAGGATCCGTAAAAAAATAACTGTCCGAACTTCGAAAACGGTTTTGACAGTGGAAGCTCCATTTGGAGCGTGTTTTCGGCGGCCAAGTGGCGTATATGCACAATTGATTGATTACGCCTGAGTTCGGACAGTTATTTTTTTACGGGGCCTAACGAGTCAATCGCTTAGTTAAGGCTGACATTTTTGCGAAATTCTTTGACCTCTACTTCGTCCGACTGCTCGTCTTGCGTGTAACCCTACAGATAGAGGACCAATTCTTCTGTCGTAGATGAGGCAATCGGATGTCAGACAACTTGCAAGAGACGATTCGCGAGAGTGCTAAGGCACCCGCCAAGGCATCGGGAGATGCCGGAAGCGTCGAGCAGCACAAGCTCACCGAGCAGATCGCTGCTGACAAGTATCTGGCATCCAAGGCGGCCACCTCTCAACCGAAGCGTGGCCTTCGATTTAACAAGCTCGTGCCACCGGGTGCGGACTAATCGGTTCGCAACTGATCGAGCTTGTTTCTATAGGCAGGGGTGTCGGGTTTAACAGAAGGGATTGATTCACGGATGTTTAAGTTGTTGTCAGGGATTCTGAGCAAGAACGGCGATCGCGAAGATCGATCGCTCGTCCGTGGACGCTCGGCCCGACACCCCTGGTCGTTGGTGAGAATGCTAGGGCGCTACGACGCTGCGACCACCACGGTCGACAACGTTCGCCACTGGGCGGCCGCTGATGGACTATCGGCCAGCGCTGCCAACAGCCCCGACGTCCGCCGCACGCTACGCAACCGTTCGCGGTACGAGATTGCTAACAATTCCTATGCTCGCGGTATCTCGCTGACTCTAGCCAACGACTGTGTTGGTACTGGACCTCGATTGCAGATGCTAACCGCTGACGCACTCGCAAACCGATATGTTGAGCAAGAGTTCTTTGCGTGGGCTGATGCAATTTGCTTGGCAGAGAAGCTACGCACGATGCGGCTGGCTCGCGTTTCGGATGGTGAATCCTTCGGTTTGCTAACTAGTAACCCAAGAATCGATTCGCCGGTTCAACTCGACCTCAAGCTGGTCGAAGCCGAACAAGTCACATCGCCCATCTTGGCACTCGACACCTATCGCTACCTCGATGGCATTCGGTTTGATGAGCACGGTAATCCGATCTCATACGATGTACTCCGAGAGCATCCAGGTGATGACGCTTTCTCGTTGACCGAGAATTACGACACCATCGACGCGAGTTCCATTCTTCACTACTTCCGCAGCGATCGACCAGGCCAGATCCGAGGCGTTCCCGATATCACGCCGGCGCTGCCGCTGTTTGCACAACTCCGACGATTCACGCTCGCTGTTCTTGCGGCTGCCGAAACCGCCGCAGATTTCGCTGGGATTCTTTACACCGACGCGCCGGCAGGTGGCGAAGCCGATGCGGCAGAACCGTTCGAGCCGATCGAACTGGAAAAGCGAGCCCTGCTGACCATGCCTGGCGGTTGGAAGATGGCTCAGATGCACGCTGAGCAACCAGCCACGACATACGCCGAGTTCAAACGCGAGATTCTCAACGAAATCGCACGTTGTTTGAACATGCCGTTCAATGTCGCTGCTGGTAATTCGTCCGGCTACAACTACGCCTCCGGGCGACTCGATCATCAAACCTACTTCAAGTCGATCCGTGTCGAGCAGTCTCAGATGGCTCGCACCATTCTGGATCGCATTCTGTACGCGTGGCTGCGCGAAGCGATTCTCATCGAAGGCTATCTGCCTAACTCGCTTCGCACTCTCGACTCGTCGTTCGAGCATCAATGGTTCTGGGACGGACATGAACATGTCGATCCAGCCAAAGAGGCCAATGCCCAGAAAATCCGCCTCGCCAATCATACGACAACTCTGGCCCATGAATACGCGAGGCAGGGGCGTGATTGGGAGGCGGAACTTAAACAACGCGCGAAAGAAGTCTCGCTCATACGTGAGCTCGGACTCTCGACCGATTCAACTTCACTTTCTCCAGGAGATGTAACGGATGACGAAGACATTGCAGTCGAACCAGCAGAGTGAGGTGGATGCCGAGTCGGTACCCAGCTCGCTGCGAATCGTTTGTGACGATGCCAGTTCGATCAATTTACAAGCCGCTGAGGCTGCCGAAGAAGGCAAGCCAGGGCTGCGAAAGTTCTCGATGGTCGCCTACACCGGTGGCGCGATGCGTCTTGGTGGCTGGCCTTACCCTGTGGTTGTGGACTTAGCAGGCATGCGAGTGACTCGCAAGTCACGCCCCATTCTCAAGGACCACGATCGCGCCAGTATCGTAGGTCATACCGACGACATCATGGTCGGCGATTCGAGACTGGAAGTCGCCGGCGTGATCTCGGGCGTGGGCAACACCGCTCAAGAAGTCATCGCCACCAGCGAGAACGGTTTCCCTTGGCAAGCGTCGCTTGGTGCGAATGCCGACAAGGTTGTCTTCATTCCTGAAGGTAAGACTGCGACCGCGAACAGCCGCGAGTTTAAAGGTCCTGTTTACATCGCTCGCAAGTCAACGCTGGGCGAAGTCTCGTTTGTTGCCCTTGGTGCCGACGATGACACCGAGGCTCGTATTGCGGCTGGCCAAGCCGGCGATGACGAGGACCTCGATAACGATGAGTCGGATGACAAGACCACCGAGTCCGATGATTCGGAACTTGATCCTGTTAATGCAAGCCTGGACTTGAGTGGCAAGCCTAAACGTTCTGCCACCAGTGGAGTAGTTTCCAAGATGCGAATCGAAGCCGCCGCTGAATCCAAACGAATTTCCGGCATCCGCAAGGTCTGCGCCGGCAAGCATCCAGAGATCGAAGCTCGCGCCCTTGAAGAAGGCTGGAGCGTTACCAAAACGGAGCTGGCAGTGCTACGAATCGAACGCCCCAAGGCCCCTGATCAGCAGGCAAGCCAACCGATGTACCGACGCGAAGTCCTGGAGGCAGCTCGTTGCCTGTCGGTAGGGCTGGATGAAACGAAGTTGCTCAAGGCTTATGGCGAGCGAACGCTTAACGCTGCAGATCCACTTCGGCACATTGGCTTGCGAGAACTTGTCGCTGAATGCGCACGATTGGAGGGCCACGACATTCCGCGCGTATTCGGCGACGGTACTGCGACGATTCGCGCCGGCTTCTCGACGATGTCGCTCCCTGGCATCCTTGAGAACGTCATGAACAAGACGCTCCTGTCTGCCTACGAGTCGACGCCGATCGCTGCATTTGATCTTTGCAGTATCGGGACCGTGAGCGACTTCAAGGAGATTTCACGCTATCGTTTGCTCGGCACTGGCGGCTTCGAAAAGGTCGCTCCTGATGGTGAACTGAAGCATGGCAAGCTCTCCGACCAAAAGTACAGTAACAAGGCAGATACCTATGGTCAGATCCTTGCACTGACTCGGCACGACATCATCAACGATGATCTCAACGCATTCATGGACATCCCACGTCAAATGGGACGCAGTGGTGCAGAGTCGATTGATGAGCTGTTCTTCACGTTGCTACTGAAGAACACCGCGTTCTTCTCCTCGGCCAATGGCAACTTGCTAACAGGACCTGACACCAAGTTCGGTCCCGAGTCACTCACCGTTGCCAAGACAACCTTCCGCAAGCAGAAGGTTGGACCGGGCAACAAGGCCAAGGATCAAAAGCCGATCAACATTCGTCCTGAGTTCTTGGTTGTTCCCGTCGAGATTGAAACTGATGCGGAACTGCTCATGGGCTCGGCGCAGTTGATGATGGATGCCCAAGGGACGCCGACCAAGATTCCGGTCGACAACCCTCACCGCAACAAGTATCGCGTCATTTCAACGCCACACTTGTCGGACAGCTACTACCAGGGAGCTAGTGGCTCGGCTTGGTATCTGTTCGCCAATCCAAATGTGCTGCCTGCATTTGAGATCGTGTTCCTCAACGGTCGTCGTACGCCCGTGATCGAACGCGTTGAAATGCCGGCCAACACGCTCGGAATGGGCTTCCGCTCATACATCGACTTCGGTGTGAATTCGCAAGACCCACGCGCTGCGGTAAAGGTCACTGGCGAGTGATCTTCTTAGATCGGTCGGATCTGTCTGATCCAACTGATCTGTTCCAACAAACTCAACACTACAGACTCAGGACTCCAGACTGATATGCAAGCTCAATTCGTTCATGACGGTAAGGCCGTCGATTTCACTCCCAGTGCTGATGTTGCAGTTGGATCAATCGTGATCCAAGGCGACCTGGTTGGGATTACCAAACGCGATATCAAAGCCGGCTCGCTCGGCTCAATCGCTGTGGAAGGTGTCTTTGATATTCCCAAAGACCCTGCTTTAGCTGTCGAGTTCGAAGCGGGCACGAAAGTCTACGTCGACGAAGACGGAGCCGTAGTCGCTGACGATGTTGGCACCAAGTACCTCGGCAAAGTCGTCGCCGACGCAGCCGCAACCGATTCCTTTGTCCGCGTTCGCCTGAGCCAGTGATGAGACACCGTGAGCAACAACGCACAAATCA